>VYCX01000099.1:2848-11645 GCA_009843725.1 Boseongicola sp. SB0675_bin_26 | reverse complement strand
ATAATTTATAAATTTACAATGCTATAAACATTATTTTCATGCATTTATCCCTGATTATATAGCTATATTGACAGCAAATCGCATCTATATCTTGTTAAAGTCGATGATTTCAGCATAAATTTTAGCATGCCTTAGCTTGGCGAGCTGGCAGGGGCGGCGGGAGAAACTGCATGCAGCAGGTCCAAAGGTCACTGTGGCAGGGAGTCTTCGGCTGGCATCACCATCACAATGCCAGGAGGAACACGTGATGACAGCACTCTCGAAAGGACAGTTCCCGAGGCTCGCAGCCGCGGCACTCTTCGCGATGACGTTTGCAGCTTGCAGAGGGGGCGGAGGCGGATCGGCGCCGACAGACGGCACTGACCATTCTCCGGCCGCCCAGCAGGTTCGCGTCGGCGACAGGGTTTCGGCGGAGGGCGACATCGTCAATTCAGGGACGAGTAAGCGTGGGACACTCAACGGCGTGGAAGGAACCTTCACCTGCGCTCCCGCCGGCTGCGCGCTGCGCACGTCTGGCGTCTCGGGATCAGATGTCCGTACCGTCACCGGAGTTGACGGCATCACCTTCACGCCCTCGTCGTCAGTGCAAACCGGGAACCCGCAGAACCGGCCACCCGCAGGTACGGCGGACAAGGCGGAGACTGCCGCACGAAGCGTTCCCAACGGCGGAAGCGCGGGACAGACCAGCGTCACGCAGTCCTCGAACTCCTGGAACGGCAGGACCGCCGACAGCGTTTCGACAACGGTCGTGCAGGGCGGCAGCGGATTCGCCTACAGCGTGCGCAACGGTTCCAAGTGGTCGATCAGCGACGACGACACTGTGGTGGACCGAGTGGCGGGAACAGCGTTCGGACGGAGCTTCCACGGAGTCGAGCTGAGGAAGGGTCTTGCAAGCGGAACCCTCTACGCCGACATCTACTCGACGTGGGAAGCGGCAAGCGGTGCCTGGCGGTCTCAGCGTGTCGCTCGGCTTGGCGCCCATCGGAGCGTCGAACAACGGCTTCTTCACGGGCAGGATCGGCTACACCTACCGTGGCGTCGCGGTCCGCGACGGCGGCAGGTGGGGCGGCCGGTTCTTCGGCAACGACGAGCCAGACGGCAGGCCGGGTTCGGCAGCCGGCACGTTCGGGGTGACCAACCGGAACGGCGAAAAACTGCTGGGAAGCTTCGGCGCGGAAAGGCAATGACCTCACGTGCACGAATTTCGCCGCGGACATGACCGGACGCTGGGGAGGACGGGGAATCCGGCCCTGGTCGCTCTCCGGCACCGGCATCGCGCCCTGCTTTGTTCGGCACCGAAAGGATCTCCCAGCCTTGAGCCGGTGCCGTTCGAACAGTTGTTGCGAACCTCACCTGCATTCCTGGAGACATGAAATGGACAATAAGCCGCCAAGACACTTCTTTGCGACTGCCCCGTTTTCCGTATGGGCACGGCTGCTCTGGGAGAACCGAGGCGTAGACAGATCGCATATTAGGAATGCACTCAAGGTCCTTGGCAAGAGCGCGTCCCTCGCTCCGCTCAGACTGGTCGAGCGTGTCATCTATGACCGGCAAATGGACTCGATCCATATAGACAAGTCGCCGGTGTTCGTGCTCGGCTACTACAGAAGCGGCACCACCCACTTGCACAACCTGCTTTGCCAGGACCCTCAGTTTGGGTGGGTAACGACGTTTCAGACAGCCGTCGCAAGCTTTTTCCTTCTGGCACAGGCGAGGGTGCGGCTGCGAAACGCGATCGAGACCAAGTTTCCACCGACGCGACCCATGGACAATGTGTCCTTTGCTCCTGACACGCCGCAGGAAGAGGAACTCGCGGTCGGGAACACCTCACGTTTTTCCCATGTCTACAGCTTCTCCTTTCCGAGAAGATCCTACGACTACCTGGAAAAATACGCTCTCATGCGGGGACTGTCGGAACGCGAAATCAGGCAGTGGAACTGCCTGTACCTGAACGTCCTGCGAAAAGCCTCTCTTTTCGCCGACGGCAAGAGGCTTGTATTGAAGAGTCCCGCAAATACAGGTCGTGCTGCGTACCTGTTGCAGCTCTTCCCCGATGCCAAGTTCGTCAACATCGCACGCAATCCATTGAACGTCGTTGAATCCAACCTGCACCTCTACCGGACCTTTTTCAGGCCGGACAGCGCAACCCTCATGCAAAGCGCGACTGCTGACGAAATGCTGGACTACATTGTGCACGCCTATGCGGAAATGACGCGGTAATACCTGGCTGACCGCAGCGTGATCCCTTCGGGAAATCTTGCAGAGGTCAGATTTGAGGATCTGGAAGCAGATCCCGCGGGGGAACTTGAACGAATCTACAGGGACTTGTCATTGCCGGGTTGGACCGAAGCGCGTCCGAAGGTGGAATCCTACCTGCATTCCATCAACGGCTACAAGAAGAACAGGCTCAGCGCGTCCCCGGAAGTCGTTGAAATGGTCAACGGCCAGCTCGGGTTCATCCAGAACGAGTGGGGTTATCCGGAGGCTGACATTTGACCACAGGAATTCAGCCCATGAGGGTCGTCGAGGAATTCGTTCTCATCCTCGTTGACGACGCAAACGGCGCCTTGCGACCGATCCCCCAAGACGCGCTGAAATTCGCCATCGCGGGTGCCGCGCTGATCGATCTGGAAATGGCCGGGCGCATCGACACAGATCTCGATTCCATTGAGCTCTTGGACACAAGCCCACTCGGTGACGATATCCTGGACCCAGTGCTTCGGGAAATTGCCGACGATCCTGGCAACCGAGAGATCGCCTACCGGACAAGGAAGATACACGAGAGCGCCGACGGCATCCTGGACGCGGCAATCGCGAGACTGGTTCAGTACAACATTCTTGATGATCCGTCTGAATCCGGCGTTCTGGGTGTCACGAGCGCCGTCAGGCGTTCATTGCGCTATGTGACTGTCGATTCCTCTAAGCGGGAGTTGATCGATCTTCGCATTCAACGCGTTCTGTTTGACGATGAAATTCCTGATCCGGGCGACATACCGGTTATCTGCTTGGCAGACGCCTGCAATCTGTTTGGCAACTTGTTGACACCCGATGAGATTGCGCTGGTCCGCGACCGCATAGACACGATCAGCAGACTCAGCGTGATCGGGCAGGTTGTTTCCCGCGCAATCGAGTTCGGATCTTCGGAGGGCTTCGGCAAGAAGCGAACGGCATTGGCGCCGCTTGCGAAGGGACTGCCGGTCGTTGGCAGCCTGTTGCACGTCAGGGGAGATCTGGCAGGGTTCCTGGCAGACAGGTACCGGGAGTTCGGTCCTGTCTTTCGCATAAGGTTCGTCGGCAAGAACGCCGAACGGGTCGTCTTGGCAGGGAGAGACGCCAATCTTTTCCTGGCTGGCACGGGGCAGCAGTTCGTGACGTCGCGTGAAGCCTGGAAGGGCGTGACCGAGGAGTTCGGTGGCGACAGGCTCCTGTTCTCGATGGATGGTCCTGATCATGTAAGGATGAGGCGGTTGCAGCAACCGAATTTCTCGGTTCAGCATGCATTGTCACGGATTGACCAAACGATAGACGTCGTGCGGCAAGAGGCATCGCATTGGCAGAAAGGGCAATCCATTCCCGGAACGCATGCGATGAAAAGAATGTTCACCGCTCAGTTGATGTCTCTCGCAGTCGGGGAGCCACATTGGGACTACATCGACGACCTGGTCTATGCAATTGGAGTCGTTCTTGAAGCCAAACTGGTCAAGGCTCGCAAAAGCAAACTGAAAGGAAAGCGGTTTCGCGAATCACGGCGGCGCGTAGATGAATTGTACGAAGCGATCATGAACGAATACAGGCTTCGCCTGCGAAAACCAGAAGGCAACGTTCTCGGTTCAGTTCTGGAGATTCATGAATCGGACGGCATCTTTCTTCCTGAAATCGACTTCAAGCTGAATGTCTTGCTGCCATTGGTGGCGGGAACTGACACTGCGGGCGGCGTTCTGGCATTCATGCTGTATTTCATTCTCTCCGATCCAGGGATCAAGGAGCGCGTTCAGGCGGAGGCTGACGAATTCTTTTCTCAGAATGGCGGACCGTCTGCGCAAGCTGTGCGTGGAATGAGCGTATTGTCTGGTGTCATGATGGAATCAATGCGCAAGTTCCCTACGGTATCGGTGTTGCCCAGGCATGTTACGACTTCCTTTGATTTCGGCGGCTATCGAATCAACGCAGGACAAAATGTCATTTTCGCCACGTCCGTAACGCATTTTCTCGATGAATACTTTCCTGATCCCGACAGATTTGACATCGAAAGATTCTCGCCGCAACGTGGTGAACACAAACTCAAAGGTGTCTACGTGCCCTTTGGCCTGGGACGGCACGGCTGCCTGGGCGCCAGCCTCGCAAACGTGCAGGTAGTCTTGACCATGGCAACGTTGCTGCACCACTACGACCTGGACTTGGATCCACCAAACTATCAGTTGCGATCCACTGTCCTGCCGATGTTGTCTCCGGATACGCGCTTCAAGTTCAAGGTCTCGGACATTCGCAACTAGGACTCGTAGGCTATCATGTTGCCGGCGGCGTCCCGGCAACATGATAGCCTACGGTCCTTTGACCTGACTGGCCTCACGATTGCTTGGAAACTGCCTTGACAGGCTTTGCGCAGGAAGTTCGCCGTAAAGGACGCCACAATGCCAGCAGCAGCTTGACCCCGGAGGTTCTTGTGGTTCGCTTTCCGGGCTCGCCCAACGAATCCTGAGAATTGGACAACATTCTCCCGGAACTGCCTGGTTCTTGGCAAGCGCGACGTCCGGAACAGTGCCGCTTTCCGCACCCCCCATCAGCTGCCTGCCCCTCAAGATCACCAATGCCGACCGAGGGGATCGGAGTACGTAGGCGATGGAAAGGGCGCACATCCGTGCATTAGCGCGAAACCGGAGAACGATCGGATCGTCCGGCTCGCCGTCAAAGGGCTCCATTCCGTTTTCCCCGCTCCAGGTGGCGAGCGTCTCTTTGCGCATGAGGTCGGACCGGGACCTGCAGAAGTTCATCGTGCCTTTGACGGCTTCGCGATCCTTCAGCGGCGCCCGAAATGTCTCGATCGTCTCTTCACCGAACACCGCCTCCAAAGGAACGAAATTGAACTCCTCGAAGAACGTGCCCGCAGGAGGGTTGGAACCGAACCTTCAAGTGATGTCGGCCGGGAACAGGCATCGAGGGTGCAGGTGGACAAGCTGTTCCAGCGCGACCCGGACCACGTCGCGCGCCAGAACCGGCCGGTGCCGCAGGACGCCCTCGCCGATCTGCCCGGCGTTCCTCCGGTTCAAGATCGTGAAAGACCCCTCGCGTATCGGTGCGCGCATGTGCGAGTCGAGGCGTTCGTACCTGCGCCGCACTTGCTTCTTCACGCCGGCCCCTAGAGGAATCCCGAGCCACTCGAAGTTGTTCGTGGCGACATCCCTGAAACTCGGCTTCGTCCTTCCAGCCATACGTGGAATTGCGCCAAGCTTCCTCTCCCCGAAATGCGTTTCCGCCACCCGCAGTGAAGCATCAGCATCTGCATGACGGAACGCAACAATCCGGTCGATGCCCGCGGAGATCTGTCGGGCATCCCCACAGCAGCCTCGACACAGAGACGGCTCCCGTACTGAAACCGCCCTTTTGCCCTGAAGCTGGCCAGGTCCGCGAACTCGATCAGTGCCCGGGCCGCCCGACACGGAGATCGCATGGAGCGGACAGGCTGCGCTGTCGTTCACCGGGTGGATGCTCGGCCACAGCATCGATGCGGGGGAAGCCAGCGAAGTGCGTAAGCGCATCGGCCAGCCGGACAGCACTTATGGGTAATGGGCAGGGCGGGCCTCCCGGCGGAGGCCGCAATGATGGAGCGTGCGGACCATGCCGCAGCGAACCGCTCCACTGCGATCTGACTGGCACGGTCACGGGCTTGCCACAGATCGTGGGCCGTCTGCATCGTGGCAGTCAGCCCCAAGGGTGTCAGGCACTGCCGCTTCACGATGCCCCCAGGATGTCCCGCAGCCTCGCGACATGCGCCGGAACTGCACGTCGCGGTCCGGAAGCTGGCGACCTTCCACCGTCGCGCGGTTGGACTGCAAGCTGTAGCCGAGTGAGGGAGTGGAGCATCCTGTTGACCGTGAGCTCGCTGACCGGATGGCCTTCGGCGCTTGGCGTGTCGGCGAGGCGGCGCGCGCGCAACGACGTCCAGCGCAGCTCGGCGAGCTGGCGGGCACAGGCTTCGTCGCCCGGGAAGCGCTTCTCGAACTCCTGGCGGGACATCGGTCGGTCGTCATTCAGTCGGCAGGGCATGGCGTGAACGCGAGGCGAACGCGGCGTGGCGTGAACCTCTCAGGCACAATATGTGGGATCGCTGGAAACAAGGAGACGAGCCTACTGCGACAACCGGTCAATTCCTGTGCTGGCTCTCGACGGCGTCGATGGCGCTGTCTGCATTCCCCGTCACGCTCGCTTCCGGCAAGGAGCTGCTTGGGAGAATTGGCCGTCCCTGAATGTCACCGACCTGCTGGAGAAACCGGTTGCCGGAAACGTAGGGGCAAAGTCGGCTCATGCTCGATCTATGCAACACCTTGCGCTTGCGCGAGGCGTTCTCTTCCCGCGCCAACTTGCCAGTCTCGGTCAAAGTTCCGTCCCTGACGAAGAACGCCCGCAGAGGGTGGCCAGTTTCAGCGCTACATCATGTATAAGTCATAATATTTCGGCAAATTATTATTTTTTAGACATTAATAGTTGGCCAAAAAGCTGAAATTGTGTAATAAAGCCGATCAAGTCTTGTCATTGTCTTGCAAAATGTCATGTTTCGTGCATTCTTGAACGCGTCCCGGAACCGTCCGCAAGTGTGGACGGCGTGAGACTTGCTGGGTCGAAGATCTGTGCATCCGAGGGAAACGACAATGGTGTTTGCGAGACTTGCGGGAACCTGTCCGGGGACCGGCGCAAAGCGTTGCGGATCGCGGCCGGCTGACGGGATTGCCGGAACGAGCGGCTGCGGATTCCCGTTGCAGGGGTCGATCGGCGCAGGCCGCCGGCCCGGTGAGCGTCCTGCGCGATGGAGACCTTCCGCCGTTGCCTTCGAGGCCCGATACGGTGCAGTCGAGGCAAGTACGACAAGCGGTCGGCGGCCAAGACTGCGCCCCCGGCCTCGGACGACCGTCGATTCGGAGACCTGCCCGTTCGATCTGGCCCACGCCGCCGTGCCGCACGGTCTCCTTCTTTTCGTCATGCGTCCTGCCCGCCGGCCCGCAGCGGGGATTCCCGTTCTGCTTGCCGTCACTGTCGCCGGATTGCGAGTGCCCGGATGCAATTCCAGAGATCGGGCGTGGCTCTTGCGAACGCAGTGCTGCCGGCGGATCCGCGGCCATGCATTCGCCCGCGCCATCGAGGTCTGGCGTGGTCGAGGAACAATCCTCGAAACGGCCGCCTTCCGCGTCGGACGATCCGCCGGGATTCGCGGTTCCCGGTACCCTGCGGGCCACGAATGATCAATTTTTTCTCATCGGGCAATATTCGTCCTGACACTCGACCTGCCTGCTCGACCGGTACCCAGTCCGTCTTCGGTTTGGCAGCGAGCTCGACTCTTTCAGGGATGTCGAGCACGGCGTCGAGCTCCCGCATGACCGACGCCGCTCGGGGCCGTTCGAGATCCGGGGCCGTTACTCCTGCCAAGGCGGCGTCTGAGGGATTGCCTGGATCGGGCGCTGCGACGGCTCCCATGACGCGGCCCGCGATCTGGGGACGTTATCCGGAAACATGGCGTTCATGGCGGATTTCGACACCTCGTTCGCCGCGCGACCGAGCGGCCGGTACATGCCCGCCGACGGCGTGGTGCGTCCCTTCCGGTTTGACGGTCTAACCGTGCCGGGCAGCGGAAACATCGCGGGCAGTCCGGATCCTGGTTCCGGCGGAATCCTCGACAGCGACGTCGACCCCCGTTTTGGCGACGGGCTCGATCACGTCCTCGGTGCATTCGCGGGCGAACAGCCATGTGTGCCCGACAGGAACGTTCGGAGCCGGGAAGCAGTAGTCGAAAGCGCAAGACGAAGGGACGGGCAATGACTCGAGTCGCAATCGTAGGTGGAGGCGCAGCCGGGCTTGCCGCCGCCTACGCGCTGAAGAAGCGTGGCCTCGACCCCATGCTGATCGAGGCCGCCGATCAGGTGGGCGGGCGTCTGCGCGGTGACGAGGTCGATGGCTTCCGGCTCGATGCGGGCGCAGACTTCTTTTGCTCGTCCTACGATGTTGCATTCCGCCTTTGCGAAGAGCTGGGATTGAACGTCCTGCGCTCACGCATGCAGCTGGGCTTCCACGCAAAGGGCCGATGGACGCATACCATGCCGGTCGATTCCCTGTGCAGCGCGATCAGGAGCCTGCCATGGCTTTGGAAACTGGGTTTCCTGTCGCCACGCGGAGCGATCCCCGCGGCCAGGCTGGCCGCAGAGATCAAGCGCCGGTCGCAGTTCCTGAACTTCAGCAGCGATTCGCGCCTGGCCGAGCTGGACGGGAACGAGAACGCGGTCTCGTTTCTCGCCCGGCTTGGCGTGCCCGACGAGATGACGGTGCTCTTCCGCGGGCTGCTCGAGATGACCATGGGCGAGCTGGAACAGATGAGCGCCCCCTATGCGCTGGCCTATCTTTCCGAGATGCTGATCAAGGCCGGCGCGCTGTATGTGCCGGAGGAGGGCGCCGCCTCCCTGGCTTACGCCCTGCGGGATGCCTGCGGAGATTCCATTCGCACCTCGACGTCTGTGCGCGAAGTGATCTTTCGGGACGGCGCCGCGACCGGGGTCGCGACCGACGACGGTCCCGTCTGGGCAGACGCAGTGAT
>VYCX01000099.1:0-2838 GCA_009843725.1 Boseongicola sp. SB0675_bin_26 | reverse complement strand
CCGGGTGACAGGGATCATTCCCGACCTGCCGAACGGGATCCGTCAGGCGCTGGACAAGGTGGTCTATTCGACCGGATGCCGGGTCGTGATCGGCCTGGGCCGCCCGCCGCTGCCCCCTGGCTGGCACGGCGCGGTCTACCCCGAGGACGAGACCCCCCTGCTTCTGGACCGGTCCATCAACCTGCCGGCCTGCGCGCCGCATGGCAAGAGCACCCTTGACATGATGGTCGGCCGCGGCCGCGCCGAGGCGTTGCTTTCCCTGGAAGACGAGGAAATCAAGCGCGCAATGCTCAAGGACGTGCGCCTCCGCCCTCCGCCCGGATCCGCCCTGCCGGCTGACGACGCGGGGATCTTCACCCGCGTGTACCGCTGGAAGGAGGCCGTTTGCATGGGACCGCCCGGCATGTTCAGCGCGGTGGCCGATATGCGGCGCGAGTTCGAGCGGGGAGGAATGAAGAACCTCTTTCTGGCGGGCGACTACATGCGCGTGCCTTCGGTGAATGGCGCCTTGGCCAGCGGAATTGACGCGGCGAACGACGCCGCGGACCGACTTGCAAGCCACCAAGGATGACGCCCCGCCTCCGCGCGCATGCGGGGCTGCACGACGGCGGCGATCCGCCCGAACGGCGGCCTGTTCGGCCCGGACCACGCCGAAGCCGCCGGCACCCTCGACTGCCACGAGCCGGCCGGCGCGTTTGGAGCCAGGGGTCACCAAACTTCCTTGGGTCAAGCGGCCGGCAGCTCTGTCGAGCGCCTCCTGCAACATCGTTGCATGACGGATGCCCGGACTGCGCCGGAGACGGGATCGACTCTGCAGTTCAACGCCTGGCTGCCGGGGACCAGCCCGAAGATCTGGCGGTACGCAGTCGCGGGCCCGACGGAGCCACGAACCGATGCCGGTCCCGCTCGGTTCCTTCGAGGTCATCTCCTGGCACGCGGTTGCGGGACCGGTGGCCTGCACCTTGAACGGAATCGCGGTGAACGCAACAGCCAAACGCACGGCGGCGCCGTACAGTCGCAAGGAACATCCTGCAAGTCGGTCAGTTTCCGGAACCCAGTGCCGCAATCGCATCCGCAAGAGCGACAAAGCCGGATTCCAGGCCGGAAAGGGCTTCCTGGATCTTGGCAATGTCATTGCCGCGCTCGGTCAGGGTTGCCTGGATCGTGCCAAGATCCGCGCTCATGTCGATCAGCGCATCGATGAAGAAGCCGGACGCGCAGGCCAGGACCAACAGAATCGCGCCGCCGGTCCGCTTGATCCACAGCAGGTCGTTCTCGATCTTGGCAAACCGCTCCCCCGGCTCGGTCCTGGCAGTCGCGGCCATTGCGAGAATCTCGGCCAGGTCGGACTCGAAGCCCTTAGCCTTGAGCCTGTCCTTCACAGTCTGTGCATCGAATGCAGCATCCGCCATGTGGAAAGAACAGAGATCATGTGCGCATCCGGCTTGCAGGCGGCCATCTTGCGGACATAGTGCCGCAAGTTCCCGGGGCGGCCGTGCAGGTCTGGAATTCTGCACTGCGTGCAACGCGACGGACGGCGTGACCGCGCCTGGCACGTGCGGAGACGGCGTCGCGTGGACCGGCCTCTCGCCCGGGTGCGTCCGGGCGGCCGGGTGCGGGAATCGCGCCCTGCAGGCGTCGCCCATGGCCGTTCTGCAGGTCCGGCGGCACCCGTGCCGTCCGAACGGGCAACGGTACCTGTCGTTGACGAAGGCGCGGACGTTCGGTCATCGGCCCGGACTGCGGTCGCGGGAGCGGATGGCTGCCGGGATTGCTGGCGGCAGGGTCTCGGGGCCTGCGGCAGCGGCCGGGCAGGGGAGGTTGACGCACCGACTCTGCGGGTGCCGAAGCGGCGTACGACGCTGCCGCAGGAGGCGCTTGGCTTCGTGCGCCACAGCGCAAGCCGCTCGGGTCCGGTCACGCGGCATGGCGTTCGCGTCGGCTGGTTGATCCGGGCCGTCCGTTCACGGTGACCCTCCCCGACGAAGTGATCGAGTCCGGCGCGCCGTGCCTTGCGCGGCTGGTCGAGGCGCAGGCCGAGGTCGGCGGTTCGGTCGTAGCGGCGAGGGATGCGTGGCGCCGGAGCGTTTGCCAGAGTGCAAGACGCTGGACATCGGCGGATGCGAGGGGGCGCCCCTCCAGGGATTCCGGCATGGCCGAGAATCCGGACCGCGCACGGGTGCCGTCGAGCCTTGCGGTGATCGGGCGCCATGTCCTCGCGCCGGAGGTCATTGGTCATCCTGGCAGGCTGCGCCGCGGCACGGGCAGGGGCGAGATGAGTCTTGCCGACGCTATTGCGATGGAGATCGGCACTGGACGAGGCGTGAATGCGCTGTCCGACATAAGACGCTGCACGACATGAGCATCAGATGTCACAAACGACATCTGAGCCTCAGATGCAGCGCATCAGTGTCTCGTAGGTGGCCACCCGCCTGCGTCGAGCGCGCGCGTGCTGTAGCTGGCGCAGCGCCGGCGCCACGAGGAGCCCGTCCGGCCTGGCCTCCATCGCCCGGCGCCGCTCCTCCGTGACGCCCGAGATGACGAGGCCCCGCAGCCGCCCCGCCTTGTCGACCGTCGCGATGGCGCTTTCCACCGCTTCGTTCGGCACCATACCGAGGTCGAGGCTCGCGCCGATGCGCAGCATCGCCGCCGTCGGCGGGGCTTGTCGCGAGGCGTCCTCTTCCCGCGCAGTTGCGCCGGTCTCGCGCAGGGCGTGATCCCGCTCCTTTCGTTGCTTTCGCCCAGGGTGCCGTCCTCTCCGGAGACCGCCTGCCGCAGATGTCCGTTTCGAGTGATTGTCATGCTATACACATAATAAAAATTAAAATAATTATGTTA
>VYCX01000208.1:8663-11659 GCA_009843725.1 Boseongicola sp. SB0675_bin_26 | reverse complement strand
GGGCTTGTCGCCTGGGTGCGGGACTTCGTCGAAGAGCATCACGTCGAAGAGGAGTTCGTGAAGCGCAGGCGAGACAGGAAACGCGTCGACCTGGTCGAAGACGGCGTTGGCGACGTGCGCATCCAGCAGGACACCGATGTCTACCGCGCCCCGAAAAGGCGGCTGCAATGAGCGACTTCTGGGAACGTCGGAAGGCGGCGGTGCGGGCCGAAGACGCTGCCGAGGAAAGAGCGAAGATTGCCGCTGACGAAGCTGAAGAACAGGCCAGGCTCAGCGAAAGGTCCGACGAAGAGGTTCTCCGGGAACTCGATTTGCCCGATCCCGACAGCTTGGTCGCAGGCGATGACTTCTCGGCATTCCTGAAGCGAACTGTTCCGGAACGCATCCGCCTTCGTGCGCTCCGCCGCCTCTGGACGACGAACCCTGTACTCGCCAACCTCGACGGCCTCATCGACTACGGCGAGGATTTCACCGACGCGGCAACCGTCATCGAGAACCTGCAAACCGCCTATCGAGTGGGCGAAGGCATGGCCCGGCACGTCGCTGCGATGGCCGATCAGGCACAGGCGGCGACCGAAGATGCCGAAGGTGCGACGAACGAATCGGAAACGGAAGATTCGCCGGAAATCGAGGAGGACGAAAAACCCGACAATTTGCCTCGGAAACAGATCGCGCCAGAAATCGAAAAAGGTGAGCAAGATTCGCGAATTGTCGCCGAGGAAAACGAAAGAAATGGTTTCAAACCGCGCCGCATGAGCTATCATTTCGATGAAGCCTAAGCGGTTGAAGTGAAGGTAGCCAGTTCCGATGAACGCAATGGATCGCACCATTGAAGTGCTTGAAGAGGATCGCCTCCGCGCAGACCTCTACAACTTCCTCGGCCTGATCCTTGCCCGCCCTCCCGACCAGACGCTTCTCGACCAGGCCGCCGGATTGTCCGGTGACGCCACTGAGATCGGCCAGGCGATCGGTGCGCTGGCCACCATCGCAGGACGCTCCAGTCCCAGGAGCGTGGAATCGGAATTCAACAGGCTGTTCATCGGTCTCGGGCGGGGCGAATTGCTGCCTTACGCCAGCTACTACATGACGGGCTTCCTGCACGAAAAGCCGCTGGCATCGCTGCGCAGCGACCTGGCGTCTCATGGCATTGCAAGATCGGAAAACGTGTTTGAGCCGGAAGACAACATCGCGTCGCTGATGGAAGTGATGGGTGCGCTGATCATCGGAAGGTTCGGGGCGCCGACGCCGCTGGACGTGCAGCGGGACTTTTACAACCGGCACATCGCTCCCTGGGCATGCCACTGCTTTGCCGATCTCGAGGCGGCAAAGAGCTCGGTGCTGTACGCGGCGGTCGGGCGGCTCGGACGGTTGTTCATGGAAATTGAAACCGAAGGGTTTCGTCTCAGCGCCGCCTGAGGCGCACAAACTGATCTGGCGAGTCATCGCCACAGCGAAAGGAAGGAGGACTTTCACATGACCGACAGACCCGAAGAGGGTACCAGCCGTCGGGATTTCCTGAAAATGGCGGGGACGGGCGCACCGGTTGCGGCAGTTGTCATCGCCTCAGGTACGTCGGCGGAAGCGGCCCAGCCTGACCTGTCCTCAGACAGGCTTCAGGACACGGCGCATACCCGCGCCTACTACGACAGCGCCCGGTTCTAGGACCGGACCTGCCGTCACTGCCCGGCCTCGGTTGCGTGACGCCCACTGGCCGGTGCATTCGGAAACAACCCAGCACGCATGCGGGACTGCCCGCTGCCAGCAAGGGAGAATGACATGCTAAGGAAAAAGACCAACGGGATTGCGCGACGCTCCCAGCGGACTGGCATCCTGAACCAAGTCGCCGAAACATACGTTGACCGGCGCACTTTCCTCAGAAATTCAGGCCTGGCGATCGGCGGACTGACGGCAATCGCCGCCACGGGAGGCTCGGTCACGAAGGCCGAAGCCGCGACCGGCACAGGCGCGGTCGAGCTGCGCAAGTCCGTTTGCACGCACTGCTCGGTCGGCTGCTCGGTCATTGCCGAGGTGCAGAACGGCGTCTGGACCGGCCAGGAGCCGGGATGGGACAGCCCGTTCAATCTCGGCGCCCATTGCGCCAAGGGCGCGGCGGTCCGCGAACACGCCAACGGCGAGCGGCGGCTGAAGTACCCCATGAAGAAGGAGAACGGCGAGTGGGTTCGCATCTCCTGGGAACAGGCCATCGACGAGATCGGCGACGGCATGATGAAGATCCGGGACGAAAGCGGACCGGACAGCGTCTACTGGCTGGGCTCGGCCAAGTACAACAACGAGCAGGCCTACCTGTTCCGCAAGTTCGCGGCCTACTGGGGCACGAACAACGTCGACCACCAGGCGCGGATCTGCCACTCCACGACCGTCGCAGGCGTTGCGAACACATGGGGCTACGGCGCCATGACCAACAGCTACAACGACATCCACAACTCCCGGGCGATCTTCCTCATCGGCGGCAATCCCGCCGAGGCGCACCCGGTCTCGCTCCTGCACGTCCTCAGGGCGAAGGAGCAGAACAACGCGCCCCTGATCGTCTGCGACCCGCGCTTTACGCGCACCGCGGCCCACGCTGACGAATATGTCCGCTTCCGTCCCGGCACGGACGTCGCGCTGGTCTGGGGCATCCTCTGGCACATCTTCGAGAACGGGTGGGAGGACAAGGAGTTCATCCGGACCCGTGTCTGGGGAATGGACCAGATTCGGGAGGAAGTGGCCAAGTGGACGCCCGAGGAAGTCGAGCGCGTTACCGGCACCCCGGGTTCGCAGCTTCGCCGCGTGGCCTTCACGATGGCCAACAACCGACCGGGCACCGTGATCTGGTGCATGGGCGGCACCCAGCACACCAACGGCAACAACAACACGCGGGCCTACTGCGTGCTGCAACTTGCCCTTGGCAACATGGGCACCACGGGCGGCGGCACCAACATCTTCCGCGGCCACGACAACGTGCAGGGCGCCACCGACCTTGGCGTGCTTTCCCA
>VYCX01000208.1:0-8563 GCA_009843725.1 Boseongicola sp. SB0675_bin_26 | reverse complement strand
TCCGCCGTGCTTCACGACCGGACCGATGGTGTCTACCTGCTGCCCGCGTGCACGCAGTTCGAGACCTACGGCTCGGTCACGGCCTCGAACCGGTCGCTCCAGTGGCGCGAAAAGGTGGTCGACCCGCTCTTCGAATCCAAGCCGGATCAAGAGATCATCGGCCTCTTTGCCAGGAAGTTCGGCTGGCACGACCGCTTCTTCCGCAACATCGCGATCGAAGCCGACGGCGTGACCCCGAACATCGAGGACACGACCCGCGAGTTCAACTCGGGCATGTGGACGGTCGGCTACACCGGCCAAAGCCCGGAGCGGATCAAGCTGCACATGGCCAACCAGCACACGTTCGACAAGACGACGCTCAGGGCCGTGGGCGGGCCGGCTGACGGGGACTTCTACGGGATGCCCTGGCCTTGCTGGGGCACGGCCGAGATGAACCATCCAGGCACGCCGAACCTCTACGACATGTCAAGGCCGGTCGCTGACGGCGGCTTGTGCTTCCGCGCCCGGTTCGGTGTCGAACGGGACGGAGACAACCTGCTGGCCGAGGGCGTGTTCAACCCGGGTTCGGAAATCCAGGACGGCTATCCCGAGTTCACCATGCAAATGCTGATGGACCTGGGCTGGGACGGCGACCTGACAGCCGAGGAACGTGCCGCCATTGACGCGGTGGCAGGTCCCAAGACCAACTGGAAGACCGACCTCTCGGGCGGCATCCAGCGGGTCGCCATCAAGCACGGCTGCGCGCCCTTCGGGAACGCGAAGGCCCGTGCGGTTGTCTGGACCTTCCCGGATCCGGTGCCGTTGCACCGCGAGCCGCTCTACACGAACCGGCGGGATCTCGTGGCGGATTATCCGACCTACGAGGACCGCAAGTTCTATCGCCTTCCGACGATGTACGCGTCGATCCAGAAAAACGACTTTTCCAAGGATTACCCGTTGATCCTGACGTCAGGTCGTCTGGTCGAATACGAAGGCGGCGGCGACGAGAGCCGGTCCAACCCGTGGCTCGCCGAACTGCAGCAGGACATGTTCGTCGAGATCAACCCGAGGGACGCCAACAACCTGGGCGTTCGCGACGGTGCGCAGGTCTGGGTGGAAGGCGCGGAAGGCGCAAAGGTCAAGGTGATGGCCATGGTCACGAGAAGGGTGGGCGAAGGCGTGGTCTTCATGCCCTTCCACTTCGGCGGCCATTTCGAAGGCGAGGATCAGCGCGGCAAGTACCCGGAAGGGGCCGACCCCTACGTCCTGGGCGAAAGCAGCAACACCGCGCAGACCTACGGCTATGATTCTGTAACTCAGATGCAGGAGACCAAGTGCACTCTCTGCAAAATCTGGTCAGCGTAAGGAGGAAATGAGACATGGGAGCTAGAGCAAAGTTTCTCTGCGACGCCGAGCGCTGCATCGAGTGCAACGCCTGCGTCACGGCCTGCAAGAACGAGCACGAAGTGCCTTGGGGCATCAACCGCCGTCGGGTGGTGACAATCCAGGATGGCACGCCGGGAGAAAGGTCGATCTCGGTTGCCTGCATGCACTGCTCGGATGCGCCCTGCATGGCGGTGTGTCCGGTCGATTGCTTCTATCAGAACGAGGAAGGGATCGTCCTGCATTCCAAGGACCTCTGCATCGGCTGCGGGTACTGCTTCTACGCTTGTCCCTTCGGTGCGCCGCAGTTCCCGCAGGCAGGGAACTTCGGCAGCCGCGGCAAGATGGACAAGTGCACCTTCTGCGCTGGCGGACCGGAGGACAATCACTCAACCGCCGAATTCGCCAAGTACGGCCGCAACCGGATTGCAGAAGGCAAGCTGCCGATCTGTGCCGAGATGTGCGCCACCAAGGCGCTTCTGGCAGGTGACGGAGATGTCGTCTCGGCCATCTACCGCGAGCGCGTGGTGTCCCGTGGCTTCGGCTCGGGCGCCTGGGGCTGGGGCACGGCATACGAGGCAAAGGGCGGCTGAGGCCGTTCACCAACGGGGCGGCCCTTTCCAGGGCCGCCTCCTCCCCTTTCCAACGGCCGCCTACGATTCGGAGGATTGCCGACGTGCTGCGTTTGTACATTTTCGCAATGATTCTTGCATCTGGCCTCGGCGCGCCCGCCGTGGCTCAGGACGGCATGGAGCCTGATCGCAGCGCCACAGGAGGGGCGCAGACGCTGGAGGACATTCTGGCCCGCCAGCGTGGCGATGGAATCGACGACGCGTTCCGCAGGGACAACACTGGCAGTCCGGACACCGCCGCCGGCATCGCGCAGCAACTCGGCACGTTGGGCGGCTCTTCCGATCCTGAACTCTGGCGCGCGCTGCGCTACGGCTCCGCGGACATAACGGTCTCGTCCGGCGGCGAGGTCGCAGCAGTGCTGGTGCAGGACGGCGGAATGTGGTGGCTGGATTTCCGGCGGACAACGCTCATGAACTGGGGCGGCTACTTCCTGCTTGGCGTGATCGGGGCCCTGGTTGCATTCTTCCTTTTGCGCGGACGCATCCGGATCGATGCACCGAAGACCGGCCGGACGGTTGTTCGATTCCGGGCAATCGAGCGCTTCGCCCATTGGCTGCTGGCCGGATCGTTCATTCTCCTGGGTCTCACCGGACTGCTGACGCTATTCGGCCGCACGGTGCTGATTCCAGCCTTCGGGCACGAGGCCAATTCGTTCATCCTCATTGCAAGCAAATGGGTTCACAACAACGCCGCTTGGGCCTTCATGGTCGGGCTGGTCATGATTTTCGCCTTCTGGGTCTGGCACAACCTGCCCGACCGGACCGACCTGAAGTGGATTGCGCAGTTCGGTGGCATCATCGGATCGAAACACCCCCCGGCCAGGAAGTTCAATGCCGGCCAGAAGGTGATCTTCTGGTCGGTCGTGATCCTTGGCGCGTCGATCTCCGCTTCAGGGCTGTCCCTGCTCTTTCCGTTCGAGATTCCGATGTTCGCCAAGACCTTTGCGATTCTCAACGACCTCGGGATCACCGGGTTGCTGGGGCTTGATCCGTTGCCCACGGAACTGACGCCGCAGGAAGAGATGCAGTACGCCCAGCTCTGGCACGCCATCGTCTCGTTCGTTCTCATGGGCATCATCATTGCGCACATCTACATCGGCTCGCTTGGAATGGAGGGTGCATTCGACGCCATGGGAACCGGCGAGGTGGACGAGGCGTGGGCGCACCAGCACCATTCAATCTGGCTCGAAGACGTGAAGGCCGCTGACAAGGGTGAGCGCGCAACAGGTGACGCGACCGCGGCCGGATAGATGCGATCCGTCTCCGCGCTGCTGGCCGGACTGGCACTCCTGACATGCCCTGCACTCGCGCAGGACTTCACGACGCTCAAAGGGCACGGCGGCCCGGTCATGGGACTTGCCGTGTCCGAAAGCGGAGAGGTCGCGAGCGCCAGTTTCGACAATTCGGTGGGGCGCTGGCAGGACCGCACGCCGCAATGGCTCGAGGGCCACGCCGCCGCCGTCATAGACTTGATCTTCCTGCCAGACGGGCGCATCGCGTCGGGGGCGGATGACTTTTCCATATGGCTCTGGGCGGGATCGGCTGGGCGTGAACTTGGCCGCCACAAGGGAAAGGTCACCGACCTCGCAGTGTCGCATGACGGCGCGGTCCTGGCCTCGGCCAGCTGGGACGGCACGATCGGGATTTGGCCGCTTGCCGAACCGGATGCCACGCGCACATTGCTTGACCTGCGGGACACCGGCGCCAACGACGTTGCCTTTTCGCCGGACGGCAGATTGCTGTACGCCGCGACCTCCAAGGGAGATATCCGCGTCTACGACCTTTCCGCGCCCGACGACGACCCGTTCCGGACACTGGTGCGACACGGATTCGCGATCAACGAAATGGTGCTGCCACCGGACGGGGCGTGGATGGCCTATGGCGCGGTCGATGGCGTGACCCGGGTGATCGACACCCGGACCGGCACCGTGCTTCGCGATTTCACCCTTGAACGACGGCCCATCCTCGCCATGGCCTACCACGATGACACCGGGAAACTGGCGATCAGCGACGGGCATGGCTACATCTCGGTAATTTCCACCGAATCCTGGCGCATCGAACGCGACTTCCACGCGACCCGGAGAGGTCCGGTCTGGGCGCTGGCGTTTTCGCCCGATGGATCCGTAATCTGGGCCGGCGGGCTTGACAGCGTCGTCTATGGCTGGCCGGTCGAACTGCTGGATCGTTTCGAGCCTTCCATGGGCACGTCGCACAGCTTCCTGCAAGACCCCGGTTCAATGTCGAACGGCGAACGGCAGTTCAAGCGCAAGTGCTCGATCTGCCACGCACTTGAGGCCGGCGATTCACGCAAGGCGGGGCCCAACCTGAACGGCGTCTTCGGCCGTCTCGCAGGAACGGTTCCAGGGTACCGGTATTCCGACATACTTGACGGCTCGGACATCGTCTGGAACGAGGAAACAATCGATGCCCTTTTCGATCTTGGCCCTGACAATTACATTCCTGGCTCCAAGATGCCGATGCAGCAGATCGCTGCGCCGGAGGACCGCCGGGACCTGATAGACTTCCTGAGGGTGGCAACTGGGAATGGGAATTGAGCAATGAAGTCCATGTGGGCAGGCCTTGCCGCTGTTATCGTGATCACGGTCGTGGCTTACTTCGTTCTCGGGGAACTGGGTTTCTCCTCGGCCGAACGCGGATCAGGCAGCGCAGTTCGGCTCGAGACGTCGAACTGACCGGCCTCGGCCGTGCGGGAACGAACGATTTTCGGTTTCACGCCGCCGCGGCAGTCCCGAATGCCGTCAATTCTCTTTCTGGCGGTCGCCCTTGCATCCTCTGGCGTTGGTGCGGCAGGAGCTGTTTCGCCCGAAACCATGAATTCCGTGGTGTCGGTCCTGCCGCAATGGCCCGGGCGCCCGCAGGGCGGATCGGGAGCTCCTCCGGGTGCGAGCCCCGAGGGCAGCGGCGTTGCCCTTCGCCCGGACGTCATCGCAACGGCGTGGCATGTCGTGGAGACAGCCGAGCGAGTTGAGGTTCGCCTTGCCAACGGCCGCATTCTTCCGGCCGGCCTGATCGCCCGGGATTCCCTCAGCGACATCGCCCTCTTGAGAGTCGACACGAATCTCGCGCCGTTCGATCCGGCGTCCGATCCAGCGCTTGCCGACCCGGTCTGTTCCATCGGCAATTCCTTTGGCCTCGGGTTGTCCGTGACGTGTGGCGTCGTCTCGGCCGTCCAGGTCTCGAATGCCGGATTCAATGCGGTCGAGGATTTCGTCCAGACCGATGCGGCAATCAATCCCGGTGCATCCGGCGGCGCGCTCGTCGACCGGCAGGGCCGGCTCGTCGGCATGGTCTCCGCCATTTTCGCGTCGAAGGGGGACACCAGCACCGGCGTCGGATTTGCCGTGTCCGCCGAGCTTCTGTGGCGCGTGACCGAAGCCCTGCTCGCCGACGGCAAGGCGAGCTATCCATCGCCGGGCTGGCGGCTCGCCGGGCCCGGACGGGACCAGTTGACAAGCCTGGCCGCGCCGATCGTTGCCGCCCTCCACGCTGGCGGCCCGGCACAAGAAGCGGGCGTTCGGAAGGGCGACCTCGTCATTGCCATAGGCGCGCGGCGCACAAGGAGCCCGCGCGACGCCGTATCGGCCCTTGCCGTCCTGCCCGAAAGTGCCCGAGCCGTCGAACTGACGATCGCGCGCGGCAATGCCGAACTGAAAGTGGCACTGCCGCTGCGCCCACGGGCAAACGTTGAAAGTGGCGCCATGTCGCCGCAGGCAGGCAACGGCGACTGCCCCCATCCCCCAGCGGTCTGCATCATGCGCCAGGCGGTTTTCCCGGTATCCAGCTTCGATCCGGCGGCCAGCGCAACCAGGATCGCTCCAACGTTGCTGGTCACCAATCGCCATGTGGTGGGCGACAGGACTGACGCGGTTGTGCATACGCCTGACGGCCCGCGCGACGCGGAGGTCATCGCGTCGGACTACCTTGGTGACCTGGTCCTGTTGGGCATCGACGGTCTGCCCGAAGACGGGCATGTGCCGGCCCTGGATGACAGCGCCGCCGGAACGGCGCAACTCTATGTGGTCGGCGCCGATGTCGACCGCCGGGAAGTGCGGGTCCTTGACCCCGGAACGCTGATCGCCGGACCAGCCGAAGGTGCGGAGCTCGGTCGCATCCATGTCACCGCACGAATGCAGCCGGGCTTCAGTGGCGGAGCCTTGGTGGATGAGGCAGGCAATCTCGTGGGCATTGCCGTTGGCGGCGGTGAAGGACGCTACGAGGCAATCCCTCTGGCGCAGGTCGCCAGGCTGCTCGATGGACGCAGCAGCGACGCAGCCTCGGAACTGACGGAGTGGCTTGGTCGGGCCTTTGCCAAGTGTGCGGACCAGATTGATGCCGGCGAAAGCGGCGCCAAGGTCGAGCCGCAAGCAGTTGTGGACATATGCTCGACGGCGTTCAATCAGGGTCAGCTCCTCGAAGCTGGCCGCATGCTTGCCAGATCGGGATCGTTTGACGATGCGGCAATGCTCCACGGACAGGCCGTTCGTCAGACACCGAACTCGATCAACGCGCGCCTGTCGCTGCTGGCATCCATGCAGCTGGCCGCTCGGTTCAAAGACATGACCGAACACGCCGAGTGGCTGATTGGGATGGCCCCGGATGACCCACGGGCACTCCGCATCGCAATTCAATCCGGCGTATGGGGGGATGTTCCGGCACTGGCTGAGGAGGCTTATCAGCTTCTGCTCAATGCTGACCCGCGCCAGGCAAGGGCGGCCCGCCGCTTCATCGACAGACCCCCGCAGGCACCACAGCGTCGGAACTAGCATGCATCGGCCGACATGGGGCTGAAGACGACAGTGAACCGCCGCATCCTCAACGGCAACGTGGAGGCCAGGCTGGCGTCCGGCCCAGGTTTCGAATCCCGAACCCCGGCTCGCGGATCCTTGCGATCATGCGGCGGCTGCCCGGGCGCCCGTTCGCGCTGCAACGTCGCGACCATGCCGGCAGAGACATTGGCCGGATGCCGGAGTGCATCGAAGCCTCCTGCCGGACCTCCAGACGAACCTATGTCGGGACGATGCGGGGAAAGGCCAGTGCGACCGCTTCATGAAACCTCGGAAAGGTGCCTGCCTGATCCATCTGCTCGCCGCGTCCGTCGCCGCCATGCCGATCCTCTTGGCAGCGGTTCATGGCACTTGGGCCAAGATGTCTTTCTGACGTGCCGTGCCTTTCGCGGCGGACAGGCCCGGGCGGTCCGCTCGTGCGCGCAAACAGGTCACGTTCGACAGCTGTCGGTCGCTTCAGCGCCCCGCTGGGGCGAGTTCCGCCATTGTCCATTGGCGGTCGCAGCAGTTCGATCAGTTCAGCCGGTCGCCTGTTTCGACGTCGAACAGGTGGACCCGGTCAGGATCGGGCGACAGGAAGATCGGCTGACCCGGGGCAAGTGAATGCCTTTCGCGAAAGACCGCGACAATCTCCTCCGCCTCGGTCCTGGCCACGACATGCGTCTCGGAACCAGTCGGTTCAACCACCGAAACCGTTGCCGGCAACCCATCTTCGGAGAGCGACAGGTGTTCAGGCCTGATTCCCAGTTTCACTCTGGCTCCGTCAACCAGATCGACACCGTTCGCCACCGGCACAACCTGCCCCGTCATCTCGACCTCGATCTCCGTCCGGTCGCCCTTTCTGACAGCGCCGTCCAACAGGTTCATCGACGGTGACCCGATGAACTCCGCGACAAAGCGGTTGGCCGGCCTGTCGTAAAGATCCAGGGGCGCACCAATCTGCCGGATATGGCCGTTCTCCATCACGACGATGCGATCAGCCATGGTCATGGCCTCGATCTGATCGTGCGTCACGTATACGGTCGTCGTCTTGAGGCGCTGGTGCAGTTCGCGAATCTCTGCGCGCATCTG
This sequence comes from Boseongicola sp. SB0675_bin_26, assembly GCA_009843725.1. GTDB lineage: Bacteria > Pseudomonadota > Alphaproteobacteria > Rhodobacterales > Rhodobacteraceae > JAJEFO01. The sequence continues at coordinate 693 of VYCX01000208.1, read as the reverse complement.
AACGCGAAGCTTTGCGTCCAGATTTGAGAGCGGTTCGTCGAAGAGAAACACTTGCGGATCACGGACAATGGCACGTCCCATGGCCACGCGTTGCCGCTGACCTCCCGAAAGCGAACGGGGATAACGATCAAGATAGGGCGTAAGTCCCAGGACTTCGGCCGCCTGGGTCACGCGGCGATTGACTTCGGCCTTTTGCATTTGGCGCATCCGGAGCGCAAAGGCCATGTTCGACCGGACCGTCTTGTGCGGATAGAGTGCGTAGTTCTGAAAGACCATGGCGATGTCTCGGCCCGCGGGCGGCACGCCGTTCACCACCCGGTCTCCGATCGAGATCGTGCCCGACGTGATGCCTTCCAGTCCTGCGATCATCCGCAGGAGCGTGGATTTCCCGCAGCCGGAAGGCCCTACCAAAACAACGAATTCGCCGTCCGGAATCGTGAAATCCATGCCATGGATCACTTCCATTGAGCCATAGGCCTTCCGCACGTCGCGGATTCGAACTTCCGTCATGTGCCGCCTTTCCTGGTTGATGGCAACGATAGTGCAGGAAATTCAATCCTGTCCATCGCTACTTCGCCAATGCTTGGCGCCGCGCTTGACAGCATCGGATGACTTGGTGTCAACTCCAAGCTTGAAAGGGGGTGTAGCCCAGATTAGTTGCTCATGCTGCGATGGCCTGATTCGCCCGCCAGT
>VYCX01000515.1:8538-11689 GCA_009843725.1 Boseongicola sp. SB0675_bin_26 | reverse complement strand
CGACCTTCATTTGGCGCATGTAGTTCCGTGCCTGGTAATTTCGGACCCCGTCCCATTCCTCTCCGGCATCGCCCTTTGCAACCTGCTCGTCCCAGCTCCAGGCGGAAGGTTCCGATTTGAACAGCCAGTATGCCATTGCCTACTCCTTTCCCACGGGTCGCGACAAAAGAGCTTGGACGGCGCGGGAAATGTCAAGCCGTCCCTCGATGACGTCCGCGGTGGCCTGCATGAGAGGAAGGCCCAGGCCCGCGGCGGCCGCGCGCTCCGCGATGACCGGCGCGGTGGCAAGCCCTTCGATCGTTGTCTCCCGGTCGATGTCCCGGCCCTGTCCCAGAGCTACGCCCGCGCTGAAGTTGCGGGATTTCTCCGACGTGCAGGTCAGCACGAGATCTCCAAGTCCCGCAAGACCGTGGAGCGTCTTCCTTTTGGCTCCCTGCAGGGCCGCATAGCGCGCAAGCTCGCCGAATCCGCGAGCGACCACCGAAGCGCGCGCGCTGTCGCCGAGCCCGGCGCCGACCGCGATTCCGGCGGCGAGCGCGACGACGTTCTTGAGGGCGCCGCCCAGCTCGGCGCCGCGAACGTCCGTGGATCGATAGAGGCGCAGGGCCGGGCGCGTGAGCAGCGATTGCAGCTTCCTGGATTCCTTCGCGCGCTCGGTTGCGAGGACAATTGCCGTGGGAAGCCCGTTTGCAATGTCGACGGCGAAGCTGGGACCGGTCATTATTGCAGCCGTGTGCGAAGGGCGGGCCGACCGGATCGTCGCAACCGGACCCAATCCGGTGGCTCGATCGACTCCCTTGCAACAGGCAATGAGCACGCCGCCGTTTCGAAAGTCATGATCTCGCAAAAAGGACGCGAGATTCTGGGCGGGCACGGCGACAAGGCAGGTTGCGGCGCCGAAGGCAGTCCCGTCGGCCGTGACCGTCAGGCTGTCGGGCAGATGATGGCCTGGCAGGCGGCCGCCCGACCGCCTGGAATCCTGCATGCGTGCCGCATCGTCAGCATTGCGGGACCAGAGCGTGATCCGTGTTCCGTCTCGTGAAAGCGCAATTGCAAGGGCGGTTCCGAACGCGCCTGCACCCAAGACGGAAATGGTCATGCTTTCGCACCTTTCCCGCCCGACCCCAGAAGGGCCGGCTGGCTCGTGTCCAGCGGCCAGCGCGGGCGCGCGACGAGGGGAACGAGTCCGGGATTCCCGATCCGGTCAAGCTCGATTCCGGCCCAGGCAATCATTGCGGCATTGTCTGTGCACAGGGCAGCGGGAGGCGCAACGAATCCGAGGCTGTATCGTTCTGCGACGGTGTCGATCCCGGCACGAACGCCGGCGTTTGCCGCAACGCCACCTGCGACGGCGATGGTTGCCGTGCGCGGGCGCCGCGAGAGGTAGGCTTCGACCGCGCGCGCCGTCTTCTCCGTCAGGATCTCCGTTACGGCAGCCTGGAAGCTGGCGCAAAGATCGGCGCGATCTTTCCTGGACAGGCCACCTGACTCGGACACCAACGCGTCGCGCGCGCGGATCAATGCGGTCTTCAGGCCCGAGAAGCTCATGTTGCAGTCGGGGCGGTCGAGCAACGGCCTCGGAAAGCGAAATCGCTCCGGGTCTCCGCCTGCAGCCTCGTCCTCGACAGCCGGGCCGCCAGGTCCGGGGAGGCCAAGGGCGCGGGCCGTCTTGTCAAACGCCTCGCCGGGCGAGTCGTCCAGGGTTCCGCCGAGGCGCTGAAAGTCGTCCGGGCCGAAGACGATCAGCAGCTGGCAGTGTCCGCCCGAGACCAGAAGCAGAAGGTAGGGAAACGCAACATTGTCCGTTAGCCGTGGAGTCAACGCGTGGCCGGCGAGATGGTTGACCCCTAGAAGCGGCTTGCCGATTCCCGTGGCGATTCCTCTCGCGCACATCACGCCTGAAAGAACGCCGCCGATCAGGCCTGGACCCGCCGTGACGGCGACCGCGTCAATGTCCGAGATGCAGATGCCCGCCTCGTTCAATGCAGCCTCGACGGTGATGTCGAGCTTTTCGGCATGCGCCCGCGCGGCGATTTCGGGAACGATTCCGCCAAAGGCCACGTGCAGGGAGGCCTGGTTTGCAACGACGGACGACAGAATCCTTCTGTCATCCGACACGACGGCGGCGGCCGTGTCGTCGCAGCTGGATTCGATCCCGAGGAAGAGGCGTGCCATGGCTGTTCGGCTTGCGTGGCTTCCACACCGCAGGTATCACCGGGTCATGCCTCGCACAAGAAGGCGCCGAAATGGACGATCCCGGGCCCACGCTTCTTCTTACCAGGCCTGAGGCGCAATCAACGAGTTTTCTGGCCAGCTGCGAGAGGCGGCTGGGGCAGCGCATTCCGGCCGTGATCTCTCCGGTCATGGACATCATTCCCGTTGCCGGACCGCCGGACCTGGATGAGTTCGCCACGATCGTTGCGGCGTCGGGAAACGCCGTTCGCCTGCTCGGCGACAGTCTTGAAGGCCGCATCGTCCTCACGGTGGGCGAAGCCACTGCAGCGCTTGCACGCGGGTTCGGGGCGCGGGCGAAGGCGTTAGGAGAAACGGCCGAGAGCTTTCTTGAACGCATCGAGGAAGTGACCTTTCCTGCAATTGCCTGTCGGGGAAGACATGCCCGATGCAATCTCGCCGAACGGCTGTCCGCACAAGGTGTCACGACTGTCGATGCAGTGCTCTACGATCAGGTTCCACGCCCTCTTTCGCGGGCAGCACTTGCACTTCTTGCAGGCAGCTCGCCAGTTGTCGCTCCCGTGTTCTCGCCGAGAAGCGCAAGGCTCCTGTCGTGTCATCCAGCCACAGCTCCCGTAATTGTCCTTGCGATAAGCAGGGCCGCAAGAGCGGCTTGGCGGGGAGATGCAGAATTCAGGGTGGCCAGGCATCCGACCGCGGAATCCATGTGCGACCTGGTTGTCGAGGTGCTGTAAGTCCTCACCTTGTTGCAGGACGCGCGTGGCATTAGATTCACGCACGAGATGACGCACGAGATCGCTGCGGAAAGGTGACGGAGTGGCTGACCCTGAAATCCCCACAAAGATCTCCGACGAGCCGGGGGCTTCCGGGGAGCCGGAACCGGATCCTGCATCGCAGGAGCCGTCGGATGCGGCCGCAGCAACAGGCGGCGGAGCCGCCGACGCCGGCCTGGGCGATG
>VYCX01000515.1:7422-8528 GCA_009843725.1 Boseongicola sp. SB0675_bin_26 | reverse complement strand
TCCCTCAGCCTTAAGGCGAACTGCAGGGAGCTTCTTCGGCGCGGACCGGACGCGACTTTCCATTGCGTCAGGCCTTGTCGGCGGTCTGGCGGCAGGCGCCGTTGGCTTCCTGGTCGCAGTCTCGTTGCCGCAACTGACAGGCCAGTCGGACAAGGCGGAGCAGGCGCTTTCCGCAGTTGAGGCCGTGGTGGCGGAAATGTCGGTGCTGAAAGCGCAGCTGATCGAACTCCGGGGATTGATGCAGCCGCCGCCGGATCTGTCAGGGCTGGAGGACGGCATCGCCGCGCTTGAAGACAAGGTGAGCGAACTGGGTCCCGAAATCGGAGAGATGGAGGCGACGACCTCAGGCAAGCTATCGGAACTCGGCGCCAGGCTTGCCGCCCTGTTCGGGCGCGTGGAGGCGCTGGAGGCATCGAGCGGGGACGTGTCCCTGTCCCAGGCCGTCCAGACCGAAGAGCAGCTCACGCGTTTCAGGGGGCAGTTGGATCAACTCGTTGCCGACGCGGAGGCCAGGATCGCCGATGCGGAAGCGAAGATTGCAGGGTTCGAAACGAGCGCGCTCGAGGCAGGCGGAGCGTCAGCTGCGGGCAACCGGTTTGCAATCGCCAGATTGCGTGCGGCAGTCGAGACCGGCGCACCGTATTCGGACGTCATTTCGACGATGGAGGGCGTTCCCCCCGAACTGGCCGACCATGCACGAACCGGAATACCGACGCTCCACGCGCTTCGACAGGAATTTCCTAGCGCAGCCAGGGCTGCGTTGGCTGCCTCGCGGAGCATTTCGGGTGAAGGCACTGTCGGAGACAGGATTGTCACGTTTCTGCGACATGCGACAAACGCGCGGTCGTTGACGCCACGGGAGGGAGACAGCGCCGACGCGATCCTGTCCCGGGCAGAGGCGCACGTGGCCGAAGGCGACTTGCCCGCCGCGCTCGCAGAGCTGGATTCATTGCCGGGCGCGCCGCGCGCCGCAATCGCGGGCTGGGTGGCCAAGGCGGAATTTCGGCTGGCGGTGCTGGGCGCGATTGACGTGCTTGCCGGCGGGATGAATTGAGACGCCGATGCTCTGGCCGCTTCTGAAAATCGTTCTTTTCGTCGGGCTGATC
>VYCX01000515.1:0-7412 GCA_009843725.1 Boseongicola sp. SB0675_bin_26 | reverse complement strand
GATCACGGCCGCTGCCTGGGGTGCGGAACTGCTGATCGAAACGGACGTCGGAATTCGCTTGTCGGTAGCGGACACGGAGTACTTTTTCGGTCCGTTTGAAGCCGTCATTGCGTTGATGGGGTTTGTGTTTGCGGTCTGGGCCGGGCTCAAGATCATGGGACTGGTTGTTGCGTTCGCGCGCTTTGTCGCCGGCGAAAGGACTTCGATCGACCGCTTCTTCGATCGCCGGCGTGAACGCAAGGGATTTGACGCCCTTGCCGAGGGGATGATCGCGCTCGCATCGGGCGAATCCGGAGCGGCGCTCTCAAAGGCGTCTCGGGCCGAAAAGCTCCTCTGGCGCCGGGAGCTCACATCTCTCCTGACCGCACAGGCTGCCGAGCAGGCCGGCGATGCGGTTCAGGCCGAAGCGGCCTACAAGCGCCTTCTCGAAGACGATCGAACACGATTCGTCGGCATCAGGGGGCTGATGAAGCAGCAATTGGCAACCGGCAATGCCGACACAGCGCTGAAGCTCGCCGAGAAGGCATTTGCGCTGCGGCCCGCGCATGTAGAGACGCAGGACGTGCTGCTCAGGCTTCAGGCCGGCGCGCATGACTGGACCGGTGCCCGCAGGACGCTTGGCGCCAAGCTTAGGCAGGGCGCGCTTCCGCGTGACGTTCACCGGCGTCGTGACGCGGTGCTTGCGCTTGGCGAGGCTCAGGACATCCTGCGCGATGACAGGTCCGTCGAGGCACGCGAAAGGGCGATCGAGGCAAACCGGCTCTCCCCGGACCTTGTTCCGGCGGCGGTCATGGCTGCCGACGGATACATGGCTCGCAACAAGCCGAAGAATGCGTCGCGCATTCTGAAGAAGGCCTGGGCAGCGCAACCCCATCCGGACCTTGCGGCCGCCTTCGCCTGCATTGATCCCGAGGAAACGCCGGAGGCCCGCATCAAGCGGTTTGCAGCGTTGACGGGCGTGCAGCCGACCCATCCCGAAACCCGGATGCTTGAGGCGGAACTGCAGATTGCGGCGGAGAACTTTCCGGCGGCACGCGACGCGATCGGGGACTTGGCCGAGGCCGATCCCACCGCGCGGGCCCTGACCATCATGGCGGCGGTCGCGCGCGGATTCGGGGCCGACGATGCCGTTGTGAAGGGGTGGCTTGCGCGCGCGCTTGCGGCACCGCGTGATCCGCAATGGGTGTGCGAGAGCTGCCATTGCGCACATGCGCGCTGGGAGCCCGTCTGCGAGCGATGCAAGAGCTTCGACACCCTGACCTGGAAGCGGCCAAGCGACGGCGCTGCACCGCTTTCCGCGGGGGCCGAGATGCTGCCGCTCATTGTCGGCACGGCCGACGCGCCGGGCGGTTCCGAGGACAACCCTGACGACGATCCCGGCGCCGATCAGGGCGAATCGACGCATGATGCGGAAGCGCCGGATCCAAAAGTGACGGCAGAGGTGCCGACGGACGTCGAATTCGAGCCCGCCAGGGCCGTGGAGCCGCCGGCAGATTACGTCGTCGAAGACTCACGGCTCAGAGACTCCGCAGCCGGCAGCATGAGGTGATGCCGCAAGGATGCCTGGAATCTGGCAGAGGAAGCCTGGTGCCGCATGAGGGACTTGAACCCCCGACCCATCGCTTACGAAGCGATTGCTCTACCAGCTGAGCTAATGCGGCAATGCGGCCTTGCGTTTAGACTGCCGGTTTCCTGAGCGCAAGCGGTCTGCGGCCTAGGGCAACATGGGCAAGGCGGCGCTGCGGTCTCGATCTTCTCGATTTGCGCATCCTGAACACGAAGCGCCTCGGCGTTCCGGAACGCGACCTCGCGCGGCGCCAGGATCCGATCAACAAGATCGGTGCCCGCCTCGAGAGCTACGGTGCCCGGACTGCGGAATTCCTAAAACGGACGTCCGCCCGGCAATTGCAGGTCGAGCAAGCTGACTTCGACAGTCCAGCGGTCGTCACTGTACACCGCGACGGCGCTCTCGAATCCCGGCACGGTATCGCCCAGCTCAAGGGGCTTTCCGACCAGACGGTGTCCGTCGTCGCGCCGGATCTCCTCGGCGTTGATGGCAAATTTGGTGACTCTGAACCCGTTCCCGAGATCCGACTCGACCAAGGCCCGGATGTCGGGGCCTCGTTGAGATCGGCTGCAACCTGAAAGGCGGTCAGGAGAACGGCAAATGCGTTGCCGGGCGGTTTCTCGTGGGGTTCGCGACTTGTTCGAGAAGCGGGAGCAAGACATATTCAGCCACGAGATCGAATGCAAGGCGAGTGCAGGGACTGGGCCTGTCCGGAGAAGCTGCTCAATGCCCTGGGAAATGTCCGAAGAAATCGAGAATCCCGGCAAGAATGCCTTCAATCCCTAGGTCGTCGATGTCCTTGTGAAGCACCATCCGGATCGAGCCGATCGAGCCACCGCCCACGACAACACCGCACCCGGCCATGTGCGCTCGGAACGCGTCGTTCAGTCCGTCACGCGGCGTAAGGAAAACCATGTTGGTCGCTTGTTCGACAGCGCCAGCCCCGACCTCCTCCAGCACGGCCGCAAGGCGTGCTGCCCTGAGGTGGTCTTCGGCAAGCCGCTCCACGTTGTGCTCAAGGGCGTAGAGGCCAGCTGACGCCAGGATGCCTGACTGACGCATGCCGCCTCCCAGCATCTTGCGATACCTCCGCGCGCGTTCGATGAGGTCCGACGGCCCGGTCAGCACCGAGCCCGCTGGCGTACCAAGTCCCTTTGAAAGGCAGAGCGAAACGGTGTCGACAAGGTCGGAAAGATCATGCTCTGCGCAACCGAGGGCCGTGACCGCGTTGAAGAGCCGTGCGCCGTCCAGATGGACCGAAAGCCCGGCGGACCGGGCCGCGTCGGCGCAAGCAGCCAAGCGATCCAAGGCCACCGCCTTTCCGTTGTGCGTGTTCTCGAGGCCTACCAATCGACTTACTGGCATGTGACTGTCGTCTGGCTTCACTTGCGCAGAGATCCGGTCGGGCGACAGGCATCCATCGGCCTCGACCGGAATCGTGCAGATGGCGATGCCGCCAAGAACCGAACTGCCGGCGGCCTCGTAGGCGACAACATGATATCCGCGACCGACAATGACTTCTTCTCCGCGCCCGCAATGGGCGAGAAGCGCCGTCAGGTTACCCATTGTCCCGCTGGAGACGAACAGCGCGGCATCCTTCCCTAGGCGCTCGGCGACCGTTTCCTCAAGGCGATTGACGCTGGGATCTTCGCCGTAGACATCGTCGCCCAGTTCGGCTTCGTACATCGCGCGGCGCATGCCCTCGTCCGGCTGGGTGACGGTGTCGCTTCTCAGATCCAGCCGTGGCGCAATCGAATTCGCCAACCGGGGAAAACCTGAGCGATCGCTCATGTCGCGACCTGCACAAGGGCAAGTGCAGTGACGATGCGTCTGCGTCTGGAGAGCTCCGAGCGGACGTGGCCAAAGCAGCTTTCTGAAAACCCCGGATCGAACTCCGAATGTCCGGTCTCAGGCGCCTCGCGCATCCTGGCGACGCCGACCTTCAAGTCCGGTCGCGCGATTCCCGATCCGCGCACGAAGCCTGCAACGCCGTGATCATGAAACTGGGTCGAATACGCCATGTCTGTTTCTGTCAGGTGAACACCCGTGCGTCAGGTTTGGAACGCAATGCGCCGGAAGTCCACTGCCAAGACGCCATCAAGTGTTCTGGGGCAGCCTTGCGCTTCTTGTTGGAACGTGCAGCGATCTCAGCCGTGCTTCCCGAGTGACCGGGATCATCCCGGAAGACGGTGACGTCAATGTCCTCCGAGAACGTGTTGATGAGGCCTTGGGCCTTTGACTGCGATTTGCCGCCTTTGAAAAGAAGACGCGGACCGCCCTTGGGAAGGCGATGGTAGAGAGTGTTCAACGTCCAGCACACCCAGAAGTCCTTCTCGATGTTGATCTGGGGGGCGCCAAGGCGCCGGGTCGTCGTGAGAAAGAGATCTGTGTGGCCGGCCGGCTCCGCACAAATGACATCGATGAACGCGTCTGTGGTCATGTGCTTCTCGCCGTACCTGCTGACATGACCGGTTTGCGCAAAATGTCCTGCATCCAGATCGGCATGGCCGAAAAGCCGATGCGAAGATCTTCGGTGAGCTTTGGCCCATTCTTCTTGTCGGCCAGCAGCTTTCGAACGGTTCGATCGACCATTGAGCGTTCGGTCTCACTTTGCATGGTGTCGTGGACCCAGCGCAGAGCCTGAACAAGATACATGCCGGGACGCCCTGCCCAATAGAGACGGCTGGGCGCAGCATGCTTGAAGACGATTTCTTGGTTGCCTGGCTTGATGGGTTTCAGACGGGCGTCGACCAGGACTTCGATCTTGGCTGGAACGGCGTTCGTCAGTCCGAGAGTGTTGGCGGCGGTCATTCCGTCCACGACAAAGCGAGCCTTGTCGCGCCGCGCAACAGCTTCGATGACAGCACGATAGTCTGGTGCCGACGGTTTCCCGGTCAACTTGTTGGGTCTCGGTTTGTCGTACAGGCCACGTTCGATGCGGCGAAGCTCGCCTGACTTGGCCAGCCGCTGGAGCGCCTTGTCAACAGCCTCACGCGAACCGAGGTCCGCAAAATCTCCCGGTGCCCAAACCTTTGTTGGTTCGGCACTGATCCGATCAAGGATCCGAGCGGGCAAAGTCGTTGGTCTTACGCCGTCTGACATGTCCGAAGTTTACCTCATATTTCGGACGCCCTGAGGGACAAATTGACCCTCAAAGGCGACTCTTGATGAAGCGAGGCTCTCTGCGGTACTGCGATTGCGGCTTTCGTATCTTCCGAGAATCAGAAGTGAACGATGGAGGTGGCGAATACGCCGTTTCCGGCTCCGTCAGCTGAATCCTCGGGCGTCAGGCTTGTAATGCCATGTATCGAAAGTCCATTGCCTGGGCGCAATCAGAGGTTGTGGACCTCCCGCTCCGCGCTCCACGTCGCTTGCGCCCTGTCGGGAATCATGACTGTCAGCTGGCCGACCGTGCCCTGATGCGCCGGTTCGTCGAAGAGATTCGTCATCTCAAACGGATCGGTCTCAAGGTCGTACAGCTCTCCCGCGCCGGAAATCAGGTCGACCGTGATCCTGTGCCGGTTCGTGCGCAACGTGCGGAGCTTCAGCTCGACGCCGCAGCGCGCCGGACCGAGGTCCCACTCGTTGTACGCGAGTTCGCGCCTCTCGCGGCCTTCGATCACGGGCACCAGCGAGCGGCTCTCGATTCCTTCGGGCCGGTTGACTCCCGCCCAGTCGTAGAAGGTGGCCGCCAGGTCCAGCGTGGAGACGGGATCGGCTATCCTGTGGCTCTCCGGGATCCCGGGGCCGCGCATGACCAGCCCCACGCGGAGCAGGCCGTCGTAGTGCGTCGGGCCCTTCAGGTAGAGTCCGTGGTCCCCGAGGAGCTCCCCGTGGTCGGCCGTGAAGACGACGATCGTGTTCTCGTCGAGCCCGGTTTCCCGCAGGGTGTCCAGGATGCGCCCGACCCCGTCGTCGATGAAGGAGATCATGCCGTAGTAGTTGGCCGTCATGGCCGCCAGCTGGTCGTCCGTCTGGGGCAGGATGCGGGAGTATTCCTCCCGCAGTCTCTGTACCTGCGGATTCTCTTCCTGGGGCCGGTTCTCCAGTGCCGCCCTGTGCCACCAGGGCCGGCGGTCAAGGTCGCGTTTGTGCGTGGGGCTGATGTCGATGGTGGCGGGGTCGTACATTTCGGACCACGGCGCCGGGCAGTCGAACGGGTGATGCGGGTCGGGGTACGAGACCCATGTACAGAAAGGCTGATCCGGATCTGCAGACCGGAGGAACTCCTGCGCCTTGTCGGTGACCCAGGTCGTCGCGTGCCATTCGGGCGGCAGGTCCGATGACCATGTCTGCGCCGCAACGGTTCCGTACCGCGCGTCCTCGCCGGTCCTGCTGTCTGTGGCCCAGCGCTTCCAGGCGTCCTTGTGACCATGAAACCAGCGTTCGAACTGGTGCCCGCCGGGAGGCCGTTCGCAGGGAAGAAGCGGGTGCCAGTGCCCGATCAGAAGGAGGTCCATGTGATCGAGGCCCATGTAGGGGCCGTGCCAGTCATCCGGAAAGTTGCGGCTGTCGCTCCGGCTTTCGGGCGCGCCCCACTCGGTTGCCTTCGGGTCGCTTCCGAAATGCGCCTTGCCGATCAGCCCGGTCACGTAGCCGTTGTCCGACAGGACCCGGCCCCAACCGCTTTCGCCGAGTTTTGCGTCAAGGCTGATCCTGTTGTCCGTCACGCCATGCGTGAGCGGCAGCATGCCCGTCAGGATCGATGCGCGCGCCGGCTGGCAAAGGACGTTTGGCGTGATCGCGCAGTCGAAGCGCGTTCCCTCCCGGGCCAGACGGTCGAGATTCGGGGTCTTGATGTTCCGTTCCGCGAAGCCGAAGCAGTCCGGGCGATGCTGGTCGGACGTGATCAGGAGGATGTTCGGGCGCTTGGTCATGGAACGATCTCCGTGAGGTCGTGGGCAATGGTGAAGCGGCCAGAGTAGCATGCGGCCACGTCCTTGCGAACGCTGTTCAACACCTCTTCCTTGTCGTGTCGCACGCGCCAATGGGTCAGGACCAGATGCTTGACGCCGGCGCGCTCGGCAAGTCCCGCGGTTTCGAGATGGCCGGGACACGTGGCGGCGAATTCCGGATCGGGGGCGGGCTCGTGGCTCAAGCGGTAGCACCAGTGAATCAGCAGGTCGGCATCCTTGATCAACGCTTCCAGCTCCGGCGAATGACCGCTGTCTCCTGCGTAGACGACCGACTTGCCGCCGGATTCGATGCGAAACCCGAGACAGGCGAGAAACGGCTGCGCGTGCGGCACCTCGATCGCTCTCAGTGTCCAGCCGTTCCCGCTGACCTGGGATGGCGGGCGCAATTCCGTCACCCTGGGGTCGGGCCAGGGTCGCGGAAGGGCACCGCCTCGTTCCTGCCAGACCTTCTTGCTTTGGGGCAGTTCCGTTCGTGCAACCAGGTCAAAGGACAGCGCGCCGCCGGGTCCGAAGTACCTCCTTGTCACTTCCGCAAGCGGTGCCGGGCCCCAGACGCCGAGGTCTTCGGCTCCGGCATCCCAACGAGCGTGAACCAGTCTTGCGTAGTCCATCATGTGGTCCGAATGGAGATGCGAGAAGACAAGATGCGTAATGGCGCCTGGTGCTCGTCCGGATTGCAGCAAACGGTCAAAGACGCCGCCACCGCAGTCAAGGAGAAGCGTGTCATCGCCTGCCTCGACAAGATATCCCGAAGAGGCGCGCGAGACATGCGCTTCCGGCGAGCCGGTGCCAAGCAGGGTGACTTTCATGCGGAACCTCGACGTTTGCGGACCGTGATGACGATGATGGCGACAGCGCCCGCCATGAACGCGACGGCAATCCAGCTCGAGAACAGGAAGAACGGGTCGCCGCCGGTGGCCGAAAACGCC
>VYCX01000551.1 GCA_009843725.1 Boseongicola sp. SB0675_bin_26 | reverse complement strand
AGGCGCATGGCGGAACCGGCGAGGATGTCTGGAGGTTCTCGATTCCTCCTCGCGATGCGCCGGCACTTGTCGAAAGCCTTGGGGGCGCCCGCGTTGTCCTGGACTGGGGCGGGGGCCTTGTCTGGGCGGCGGTGGAACCGGGACGCGACGCAAGGCGCTCGATTTCGTCCGGACACGCCACGATCGTCCGCGCCGATGACGAGACCAGGAACCGGCTCGGCGTCTTCCAGCCGGAAACGGAGCCCCTGGCAACGTTCGCCGAGGGCCTGCGCCGCAAGTTTGATCCCAAAGGGATCCTCAATCCGGGATTGATGGGCTGATGCGGACAGGATTCACCGAGGAGCAACTCAAGGATCCGGCGACCCGGCGTTCGAACGAGATCCTGCGATCCTGCGTTCATTGCGGATTCTGCACCGCGACCTGTCCGACCTATCAGGTTCTGGGAGACGAACTCGATTCCCCGCGCGGCCGCATCTACCTGATCAAGGACATGCTGGAGAGCGGCAGGCCGGCGGATGAAAGGACTGTCAGGCATATCGACAGGTGCCTTTCCTGCCTCGCGTGCATGACGACCTGCCCGTCGGGCGTTCACTACATGCATCTGGTGGACCACGCGCGGGCGCATATCGAGAAGACCTACAAGCGCCCGCTCTTCGACCGCCTCCTGCGCTGGGCCCTTTCGCGCATAATTCCCTATCCTGGCCGCTTTCGGCTGGCGCTGCTTGGCGCGAGGCTCGGTCGTCCCTTTGCGTCCCTGGTGCCGGAGCCGCGCCTCAGCGCGATGCTCGCCATGGCGCCCAGGTCGCTCCCCCCGGTGAGCGAGAGCTCTCGGCCGCAAACCTTTCCTGCGCAAGGCGAGCGAAGGATGCGGGTCGCCCTGATGACCGGGTGCGCGCAGCAGGTGTTGAACACGGACATCAACGACGCCACCATCCGGCTTCTGACCCGGCTGGGCTGCGATGTCGTGATCTCGGACGGGGCAGGGTGCTGCGGCGCGCTTGTTCACCACATGGGTCGGGAGAGCGAAAGCCACGCGCAGGCGGCGCGGAACATCAACGCCTGGCTGTCCGGGGAAGAGCTTGATGCCGTCGTGATCAACACCAGCGGATGCGGCACGACCGTCAAGGACTATGGCCACATGCTCCGCAACGACCCTCTCGCCGAAGACGCCGCCCGGATCAGTTCGCTTGCCATGGATGTCAGCGAGGTCCTGGAGAAGCTGGACTACCCGGAATGCGCGCCAAGAGGCATCCGAACAGCCTATCATGCGGCCTGTTCCCTTCAACATGGCCAAGGCGTGAAGTCCGCACCGAAGGATCTCCTGAGGCGGGCCGGGTTCGAGGTCGTCGAACCGGTTGACAGTCACCTTTGCTGTGGCTCGGCCGGGACGTACAACCTGCTGCAGCCCGCGATTTCCGACGAGCTGAAGACCCGCAAGATCGACGCCCTGGAAGCCGTTGCCCCCGGGCTCATTGCCGCCGGCAACATTGGCTGCATGGTCCAGATCGGGTCGGGCACGGAAGTGCCGGTCGTGCACACGGTCGAACTTCTTGACTGGGCGACGGGCGGTCCGCGGCCTCGGGCGATCCCCGAGACGATCGATTCGCGAAACCCGACTCCTTGAACGCGAACGGGGGCGCACCTATCTGACTCGCGTCGGAAGCCGAGTTCGGATCCGGCGACTTGAAGTCAAGGGTCTTCGCCTCATGGGGAGGCCCAAGTTATCGCTCAAAGGAGGATGACCAAATGCGTAGGTTGGATTTTGCACCCCTGTACCGTGCTACCGTCGGCTTCGACCAGATTGCCGACATGATGGACCGGCTTCTGACTGACAGCCAGTCGGCACCGTCCTACCCGCCGTACAACATCGAGAAGATCGGGGATGAGGCATGGAGGATCTCCATCGCCGTCGCCGGATTCTCGGACAATGAGCTGACGGTCGAGGTTCGCGAGAATGCGCTGATCGTTGCGGCCAAGAAGTCGGACGAAGGCGACGAGCGCAGCTATCTGCATCGCGGCATCGCGAATCGCGCCTTCGAGCGCAGGTTCGCGTTGGCCGATCACGTGCGCGTTGCCGGCGCAACCAGCGTTAACGGCATGCTGAACATCGACCTTGTGCGGGAGGTGCCCGAAGCGCTCAAGCCGCGCCGGATCGAAATCGCAAGTAGCGACACGGTCGAGGCGAAAGCCGTCGAGTCCGGGTAACGACGGATTGCAGCCGGAATGCCGCAAGACGCCCGGGGCCAGTGCCCCCGGGCGTCTCGCCTTGGATGCCTGGAGCGTGGCTGTTCGGCGAGTCGAGCGTTCATGGAACGCCCGCAGGTTCCGACCAACCCGGCGAGGGCATGAAGGATCCGTCACCCAGGAGCGGCATGCGCCGGTCCGTGCGTTGCGCGGGCCGTGTTGCCTGGCAGCGTCAGGCCGGCTGATTCGGGGCAAGAAGCGTCTCGACCTTGGCGACGTGCTCAAGCGTTCGATGAACCGGGCACTTGTCCGCGATTTCAAGGAGACGGGCCTTCTGTTCGTCGGTCAGGTCCCCCTCCAGGCGAATTTCCCGGCGGAACGAGTCAACTTTCGGGCCTGATTCGCTCTTGGCGTCCTGGGCGTGCACCTTGTCATGCGTCACGTCGACCGAGACATGGGTCAGCGGCCACCTCTTTTTTCGGGCATACATGCGAACCGTCATCGACGTGCAAGCCCCGAGGCCTGCGGACAGGAATCCGTAGGGTGTCATGCCCCGGTTCGTGCCGCCATAGGCTTTCGGTTCGTCCGCCAGCACGTGGTGTTCCGGCCCTGCGTTCACGTCCTGAAGGAAACCGGCCGGATCGGCCTCCGAGACGCGCACGATCCCTTCCGGAGCTCCCGGCGGCGGTGCCGCTGGCGCGAGATCGAGGTAGCGTCCGGCCCAAGCCGCGATGACATCGGCGGCATACTCGGCATCTTCAGCCTTGCTGACAAGGTGGTCGGCGTTGTCGAGCGTGACAAAGCTCTTCGGATGCCTGGCGGTCAAGAAGATCTGCGTAGCGTTCTCGATTCCGACCGTTGCGTCGCGCGGTGCATGCAGCACGAGAAGCGCGCTGCCCAGCCTGCCAATCGCGGACGACAGCTCGGCCGCTGCCACATCGTCAACGAAGCCCTTTCCGATCATGAACGTGCGTCCCGCGAGATCGACCTCGGCCTTGCCGTCGCTTGAAATGCGCTCCAGCGCGTCACCGAAATTGTGGGTCACGTGGCCGGGATCGAATGGCGCCCCGATCGTGGCCACGGCCTTGACGCTCTCGATCTCGCCGGCGGCCTTGAGCACGGCGGCTCCGCCAAGCGAATGGCCGATGAGCAGGCTTGGCGCCATTCCGCGGTCATCGAGATGGCGTGCCGCCAGAACGAGATCCTCCACGTTCGACGTGAACGACGTGTTCGCGAACTCGCCGCCCGAATGGCCGAGGCCGGTAAAGTCGAAACGCAGCACGGCGATCCCCATGGCGGCGAGGCGCCTGGCGATGCGTCTCGCCGCCGTGATGTCCTTGCCGCAGGTGAAGCAATGCGCGAAGAGCGCCGTTGCAAGAAGCGGGCCTTCCGGCATGTCGAGCCGGGCCGCCAGCTCGTCGCCGGCGTGGCCGGAGAACGTGAAGCGTTGCATGGTCATGCACTGAAAGTCGCGTTGCGAGCGCGTGCGCACAAGGCCGGTCACGCCCTAGTGATGGGCTGTGTCGGAAAGCAGGCTTATGACCAGAATGCCCGCGACGATCAGCGCGATGCCGAGCATTGCCGGCAGATCGAGCCGTTGGCTGAAGAGAACGTATCCCATCAGCGCAATGAGCACGATTCCGAGGCCTGACCAGACGGCGTAGACGATGCCGACCGGCATGAACTTGAGCGTCAGGGCCAGGAAATAGAAGGCTACCGCGTAGCTTGCCACGGACAGGGCGGTCGGACCCATCCGGGTGAACTGCTGCGATGCCTGTAGACCCATCGTGCCAACGGTTTCGGCCATGATGGCGAGGCAAAGATAGACGTAGACCTGCATGAGAGCACCTCCACCGCTTCCGTGTCCCGGAAGGCATGGGCTTGTCGGGAGACGGCGTCAATACCGGCACCGTCCATAAGGGCACGGCCAGGCGCCACACGACGTCCGCCTGCACGCGTCAGGGCTTGGGCCAGCATGTTCCGGACGGCGGCCCGGGAGAGGCCCGGTCGTCCGAGCCTATCCCAGCGCCTTCTGAAGGTTCTCGTCTATCTTGTCGAGGAATCCCATGGTGGTGAGCCACTTCTGGTCCGGACCGACCAGCAACGCGAGATCCTTGGTCATGGAGCCGGATTCGACCGTGTCGACGATGACCCTTTCCATTGTTTCGGCAAAATCGCGTAGCTGATCGTTGCCATCGAGGCTGGCCCGGTGTTTCAGCCCGCCCGTCCAGGCAAAGATTGACGCGATCGAGTTCGTTGACGTCTCCTCGCCCTTTTGGTGCTGGCGGTAGTGGCGGGTGACGGTTCCATGGGCAGCTTCCGCCTCGACGATCTTGCCGTCAGGCGTCATGAGCTGGGACGTCATGAGACCTAGCGAGCCGAAGCCTTGGGCGACGGTGTCGGACTGCACGTCTCCGTCGTAGTTCTTGCACGCCCAGACATATCCGCCCGACCACTTGAGCGCGGCGGCAACCATGTCGTCGATCAGGCGATGCTCGTACCAGATCCTCTTCTTCTCGAAGGCATCCTTGAACTCGGTGTCGTAGACTTCCTGGAAGATGTCCTTGAAGCGCCCGTCATAGGCCTTCATGATCGTGTTCTTCGTCGAGAGGTAGCAAGGCCAGCCGAGGCTCAGTGCGTAGTTCATCGAGGCCCGCGCAAAGTCGTAGATCGACTGGTCCAGGTTGTACATCGCCATTGTCACGCCGGAGCCCGGAGCGTCGAAGACCTCCCTTTCGATGACCTTGCCGTCCTCGCCTTCGAACTTGATGGTCAGCTTTCCGGCTCCGGGAAACGTGAAGTCCGTGGCACGGTACTGGTCTCCGAACGCATGACGGCCGACGACGATCGGCTGCGTCCAGCCCGGCACCAGGCGGGGAACGTTCCTGCAGATGATCGGCTGGCGGAAGATCACGCCGCCAAGGATGTTCCGGATGGTTCCGTTGGGAGAGCGATACATGCGCCTCAACCCGAATTCCTCGACCCTGGCCTCGTCCGGCGTGATCGTGGCGCACTTGACGGCGACGCCGACCTCCTTCGTCTTCTCAGCCGCGTCGACGGTGATCTGGTCGTCGGTCCGGTCGCGCTCCTCGATGCCGAGATCGTAGTAGAGCAGATCAATGTCCAGATAGGGCAGAATCAGCTTCTGCTTGATGAAGTCCCAGATTATCCGGGTCATTTCATCGCCGTCCATTTCCACGATCGGGTTCTCGACCTTGATCTTCGACATGAATCTAGCCTCGCAGGGATTGTTCGGTCGTGCGCGACATAGCCGAACCCGGCTTCAAGTTAAAGGCGGCACGCCGCCGCAAACCTGCTGCGTGGTCATATGTCGCGTTCAGGCAAGAGTGATGCCCGCGTCCTTCATGTCCTTCCTGGCAGAGGCGAGCGAGCCATCAAGATCGATTGCCCGGCAGAGCTTCTCGATCACGGTTACGTCGTAGCCGAGCCGTGCGGCATCGAGCGCCGAGTAGTTTACGCAGAAATCCGTCGCCAGCCCGACGAGCGTGACCCGCTCGACACCACGGCTTCGGAGATAGCCGTCGAGCCCCGTGGAAGTGGACCGGTCGTTCTCGAAGAACGCGGAATAGCTGTCGATCTCTCGGCGGAAGCCTTTGCGGATGATGATGTCGGCGGCGCGCGTGTCGAGCCTGCCGTGAAACGCCGCTCCCTTGGAGCCGATCACGCAGTGATCGGGCCATAGAACCTGGGTTCCGTACGGCATGTCCGTGACGGCAAAGGGGTCGAGGCCGTGGTGCTGGCTGGCGAAGCTCAAGTGGTTCGCGGGATGCCAGTCCTGGGTGAACACGCGGACGTTGAATTCGGGAACGAGCGCGCTGATTGGCACGACAATCTCGTCGCCGCCGGGGACGGCAAGCGCACCGCCGGGACAAAAGTCCTTCTGGACGTCGATCACCAGGATCGCCTCGTTGCTCTGTCGCACGGCAGTCTCCATTTCGGACCTGTAGCATTGCGGCACTGGACGAGTCGATCAAATCCGGCATGCCTCTGCTGTCAATGGCAACGCTGACGCACGTGACGTCGACCGGTCCAGTTCACGGTCAGCAGGAAAGGTGAACGAAGAGCGTCCAGCACTGGAAGATCCGTGGGCGCCGGCATGCAACGGCCGCGTTCCAGCGGCGCCATGGGGCCTTTCAGGCGGGGGACATTGCGGACAAGGCACTCAAACCCGTGTGTGCCTGGGAAGTTCGATGGCGACCCGCATGCCCACTCCGTCCGTCGGAGCAAGGCTCTTTCGGGCATGCTGTCGCATCGCCCTGCAAGTTCGCGCAGCGCCCTTGAAAAGTTCGGTGCCGACTCTTTTGCCCGCCCGGCAGCCGGGGTAAGGCTCTTGCATGACGGTTGTCGCATCGTTCTACAAGTTCGCGCCTCTCGATGATCCCGCGTGGTTCAAGCCTTCGCTTCTCGAGGTTGCGTCGCGGCACGCAGTCCGCGGGACCGTGCTTCTGGCACGCGAAGGCGTCAACGGGACCATCGCAGGTTCGCGAAGGGGAATCGCCTCCGTCCTGGACAAGGTCCGCACCCTGCCGGGCTGTGGCGACATCGACTGGAGGGAGAGCTCCGCGACGGCCATGCCGTTTTCCCGCCTCAAGGTTCGCTTGAAGCGCGAAATCGTCACGATGGGCCAGCCTGGCATTGACCCGGCTTCCAAGACCGGCGCCTATGTTCGTCCCGCAGACTGGAATTCGCTGATCACGCGTGACGATGTCGCCGTGATCGACACGCGAAACGAGTATGAGGTCGGAATTGGCTCGTTCGAAGGCGCCATTGACCCCGGCACGGCGTGCTTTCGCGACTTTCCGGCCTGGTGGGATGCAAACGGCCATCGCTTCGGCGGCAGGAAGGTCGCCATGTACTGCACTGGCGGCATACGCTGCGAGAAGGCCACCAGCTACCTGCTCAGCCAAGGCGTCGAGCAGGTGTTTCATCTCAAGGGCGGAATCCTCGGCTATCTCGAGGAGGTGCCGGAATGGGAAAGCCTTTGGCACGGTGAGTGCTTCGTATTCGACCAGAGAGTGTCGGTTTGCCACGGGTTGAAGGAAGGGTCGTACGGCCTTTGCCACGCCTGCCGTCGTCCGCTGGGAAGCGACGTCCGGGAACATGCCGATTTCGAGCCCGGCGTATCCTGCCCCAGGTGCATCGGTGAGTTCGGCGACGTCGACCGCGGCCGGTTCCGCGAGCGGCAACGGCAGATCGAACTTGCCAGGTCCCGAGGAATGCAGCATTTCAGGCAGGGCTGAATCAGAATCGCGTGGCATCTGAGCCCTGATGGCGCCAGGCAAGCCGACGCGACCGCTGATTGCTGCACGCTGGCCCTATGCCCGCCCTGCCTCCGGCGACAGCAGCATGGCGTCCACGCCGATCGACTTGAGCGCTGCAGCCCACTTGGTGTCGTTGTCTTCGCCGAACACGATCGTCAGCGACGCATCGCAGGTCAGCCAGCCATTGGACAGGATCTCGGATTCCAGCTGTCCTGGTCCCCAGCCCGAATATCCGAGCGCCAGCAACGCTGAGCTAGGCCCGCTGCCTTTGGCGATGTCCTCCAGGATGTCCAGCGTCGGGGTCATGCCAAAGACGTCGCTTACCTGAAGAGTCGAGTTCTCTGACAGGTAGTCACCGGAATGCAGGACGAAGCCGCGTCCGTTTTCCACCGGTCCGCCAAAATGGATGTGGATTTCCCGGCGGTGTGGGCCGGACTCGATGCCAAGCTGTTCCAGAAGCGACGCAAACCGGAGATTCGGCGCCGGCTTGTTCACGATGAAGCCCATTGCGCCGTCCTCGGAATGTGCGCAAAGAAGAATGACCGCCTGCTCGAACCGGGGGTCGCCCATGCCAGGCATTGCGACCAGGAGCTTTCCGTCCAGGCTGGATGCGGTGTCCTCGCTCATGCCTCAAAGCATGAGACAAGCCGGATCACGTATCAAGTGCATTGCTGCAACAGTCACGCTGCATGACTGGAATGTGACTTTTCTGCAAAGGGCGTGATGCCTTAGAAGTGCTCCCATGCTTCGAACATTGTGCGCAGCGCTACTTGCTCTTTCCGGGCCCGGCAACGCCGAGGTTCCGGACGAGCTGGCATACGCGGACCTGAATGTCGGCTGGAGAGACGGACCCACGCATGTTGCAGGATTGACGATCCACCTGGCACCGGGGTGGAAGACCTATTGGCGGGTGCCGGGCGAAGCCGGAATTCCACCCGCCTTCAACTGGTCTGGATCCTCAAACGTGGCGGCCGTGAGAGTGCACTTTCCCGTGCCAAGAGTGTTTGAGCAGGGCGGAATTCGCGGCGTCGGCTACGTTGGTCAGGTGACCTTTCCGCTGAGCGTCCGGACACATGACGCTTCGGCTCCGGTGCGGCTCAGGGGCGACATCGACATCGGCGTATGCAAGGAAGTCTGCGTGCCCGTCACGTTGCAGGTGCGCGCGGAACTTCCTGTCCACGGATCCCCTGATCACGCACTTGCGGCACTCCTGGAAGACAGGCCGGAAAGCGGGGGCCGCCTGAGCTGCGAATTTGTGCCGATCGCGGACGGCTTGCGTCTGGTCGCAAGGACGACGTTGCCGCGCTTGGGGAGCGAGGAAACTGTCGTGGTCGAGACAGGTGACCCGCAGGTCTGGGTTTCGCCACCGGTCCTCCAGCGCGACGGCGAGCAACTGCAAGCCGAGGTCGAGATGGTGCCGCCTTCGGCGCGCCCGTTTGCGCTTGCGCGGTCAGAGGTGCGCATGACCGTGCTGTCCGAAGGGCGCGCGATAGAAATGGTGGGCTGTCATTGACCGGAATTCGTGAATTCGTTGCCGGCCCAGGTCCCCGACCGTCATGCGGCGCCCCCTTGTTGCATGAAGGCTGGGAATGGGCTTGCGCGACCGGTACGCGCTGCGCGGCCCCGGGCTGCGCTACGCTCTGGGCATGAGCAACGCGGCAAGAATTCCGACGACGAAACAGATCGCGGCGGATCCCGCCACGTAGACCAGAAGCGCCTGCTCAAGCGAGTCCACGTCTTCGAGGCCGAAGGGCAGGCTGCCCGCCACCAGGAAGCTTCCGACCGTGACGGCAAACCAGGCCAGGATCGCAGCCGCGCCCATTGCCATGGCAGGGCCAATGCCCGGTGTGGTCCAGCCGTAGCGGAGCGCACGAACATGGCGTCCGATGTCATGCCCGACGGCAAGGAGGGCAGGCACGATCAGGAGGACAAGCACGAGTCCGAAACCGAGCCCGTAGGCGAGGGTGATCACCGTCGGCTTCAGGAACTGGGCATCCTTTGACGTCTCGTAGAGCAGCGGGGCCAGTCCCAGGACGGTCGTGGCCGTGGTGAGGAACACGGGCCTCAGCCGGTCGGATGCGCCGTCGACGATTGCCGCGACAATCCCTCGCTCGTCCGCGTACTCGTCCACTGTCGTTACCAGGACGATGGAATCGTTGATGATGATGCCGATCATGCCGATGAGGCCCACGACAGAGAACATCGATAGCGGCACGTTCCAAAGATAGTGGCCCCAGACCGCGCCGACGAGACCGAAGGGGATGATGGCCATTACGACCAGAGGCCGGAACCACGATGCAAAGACCCAGGCAAGCACGAGGTAGATTCCCGTCAGGCAAAGTATCAAGCCGGTCCCTGCATCCGAAAGGAAATTGCGCTCGTCCTCAGCCAGTCCCGACCAGTGCGTCGAGATGCCGAAATCCTGTTCAACCTGTGGCAGGACCACGCCCTGGATCTCCTCCGAAATTTCCCGGGCACGGTCGGCGTCGTCCTCGGACAGGTCTCCGGTGACCGAGACGACAGGAATGCCGTTCTCCCGGCGAATGGTCGAGAATCCGGTCCGGCGTTCGACGGACACGATGTCCGCGAGCGGGACGTAGACGCCTTCGCCGGCGGCCGGCGGTCCTGTCCGGATCAGTAGTCGCTCAAGGAAGTCGGCCGTCAGCTCGTCGGCCGGAAGCTCCACCCGGATGGCCGCGGAACGCAGCCCGTCCGGATAGGTTGCCGCCTCTATGCCGTTCAGTCGCGCGCGGAGCGTCGCGCCCAGCGCGTCGATGGTCAGGCCGAGTGCCTGCCCCTGTGGCGTCAGTTCGAGAAGAAGCTCCTCCTTGTCGTAGCCGAGATTGTCCTCGAGGGCGGAAATCTCGCCGTACTGACCGAGCTGGGACTTGAGTGCCTCTGCGGCCTCCTTGAGAGCCTCGCTGGATGCGCCCGACAGTTCGACGTCGATCGCGTCGCCGCCCGGGCCGCGCCGCCAGCCGCGAAAGCTGACGGTCTCCAGGAGCGGATGGCGCGGGACGGCGTCCTGGAGCTCGGCCACGAAGGCGAAGCTGGAATAGGGACGAAGATCGGCGTCGATGAGCTCGATCGCAATCGATCCCAGCTGATAGCTCTCCTTCGTTTCCGTTCCCGAAAGCCCGCGCCCCGAGTTGCCGCCGATTTCCGCGAGGGCGAACCTGATGGGGTTCAGCCCATGCTCGGACTCGTATTTTGCGCCGAGTTCCTCGACCGTCCCCTGAAGCGTTCGCATCATTTCGAGCGTGTCGCTTCGAGTGGCGCCGGGCGCCATGGCGAAGTTGCCGGTGACCGAGTTCCGCTCAGGGGCATTGAAGAAGCGCCATGGCACGTCGCCGGAGATGAACAGCACGGCCTGGCTGGCCAGCGTCAGGATTGCCAGCGCGATAACGGGATACCTGGCCCAGATGACGGCCCTCATGAACGGGCGGAACAGCCGCTCGCGGACGAGGCGAAAGCCCTTGTTCACCTGGCGTGACGGCCAGTCATACCAGTGCTGCTGCGCGGTATGGGTCAGGGCATGCCGCATGTGGTTGGGCAGAATGAGAAAGCACTCCGCCAGGGAGGCGACCAGCACGACGATCACGGTGATCGGTATGTCCCGGATCAGGTCGCCGAAACGCCCCCCGATGGCGACAAGGCCAAAGAAGGCGATGATCGTCGTGACGGAAGCCGCGAAGACCGGCGTGAACATGCGCCTTGCCGCGTTTTCCGCGGCCGCCGTCGGACTCTCGCCGAGGCGGCGCGCGCGAAAGTCCGCATGCTCACCGACAACGATGGCGTCGTCGACAACGATGCCAAGCGTGATGATGAGCGCAAAGAGCGAGATCATGTTGATGGTCAGCCCGGCGGCGAACATGATCGCGATTGTCGTGGTCATGGCGACCGGAATGCCGGCGGCGACCCAGAGCGCCGTGCGGGTGTTCAGGAACAGGAACAGCAGCGAAACGACAAGGGCCAGGCCGATGAGTCCGTTGTCCAGAAGGATGTTCAGGCGTCCGGTGATCGATTCCGCCAACGTCCGGATCAGGCTGATCTCGACCCCAGCCGGCAGGGTTGCCTGCATTTCGGCGGCGACTTCCTCGACCTGACGCTGCATGCGGATCGCGTCGCCGTTGGCCGAACGGTCGACTCGGATCGAGATCGCGGGATCCGGACCGGCAAAGTAGGCCCGGTCCCGGTCCACTTCCCCGACCCTTACGCGCGCCACGTCTCCGACGGTGAGCGGCGTGCCGTCCTCCGTCGTGCGCAGGACGATGTCGGCGATCTGGCCGGCGGATCGCTTGGCCACGCCCGTGCGCACGCGGGCGGCCCCCGAAACGTCTCCGGCGGGATCAGTCTCCGCCTCTTCCGCTATGGC
>VYCX01000570.1:11281-12030 GCA_009843725.1 Boseongicola sp. SB0675_bin_26 | reverse complement strand
CTGTCTGAGAAGCGCGGCTGGCGTTTGGTCAACCGGGTCTATGTCGAGTTCATCCGTTCGATCCCGCTGCTGCCCATGTTGTTCTGGGTGTTCTACGGCATGCCGATAGTGTTTCGGTCGATGGGCTTGAATATCCCGATTGACCCGTTCTGGGGCGCAATCATCACGCTGGCCGTTTCAGACAGCGCCTTCACCGCTGAAATCTACCGTGCCGGAATACAGTCCATAGCCAGGGGCCAAAGCGAGGCGGCGCAGACCATCGGCCTGAACTATTTTCAGACCATGCGATACGTGATCCTGCCACAGGCGATCCGCCGAATTCTGCCGCCGCTGGCCAACCAGTTCATCTATATCGTCAAGATGAGCGCCTTTGCCAGCGTGATCGGGATGCAGGAACTGACCCGCCGCGCCAATGAGCTGGTGGTGACGGAATACCGCCCGCTGGAAATCTACACATTGCTGATCTTCGAATATCTGTTGCTGGTATTGATCATCAGCGCGGGCGTGCGCTGGCTGGAGCGGCGCATGGGTTCGGACGAGCGCGGGCAGTGAGGCAAAGATGGCCCGGAAGGCCTTCTTGATCGAACTCGAGGCAGATGTCGGCATCCTTTCCGAGGCGGTTCCGGAAACCGTGCGTGGCATTGGCGTCACGGGGCAGGACGCATGGCGCATGGGGCGCCGATCCAGAAGACGGTGAGTGCGGTTCGATTGGTTGAAGCCGGCACGGCTTGGTCTTCAGCTCATGGTGC
>VYCX01000570.1:0-11271 GCA_009843725.1 Boseongicola sp. SB0675_bin_26 | reverse complement strand
GGTGCAGGGCAACCGGATGCTGGTCTCCTTTCTCGTGCTGGTCGGAAGGGTCTTCGGGGCCTCCGCCTTTGACCCGTCGAAACGCCGGCTCGCGCCGGGCACCCGCAGGCTCGGGGAAGTACGCCTGATCCTGACGCGCGTCGCCGAGAGCCGCCGGGCCTTTCGAGAATCTGCCGCCGTCGAGTCCACAGTGTCCAGTTGAAAGGGACGGGGCTTGCTCAGACTGCCGCACGCTCCTTGAAGCTCATGGCAATGAAGCTGGGCATGTGATCACCCATTCCGACAGTGCGACCGCTTCTGCGCCCGACCGTTTCCAGGGAAGAGATCTGCGGCTTCTTGCGTTCGCGCGTGCGCTTTGGCTGTTCGGTGCTTGCTGATGCGGCCTGCATCGGGTTTCCGACACGTGGAATGTCCTTGGTGATGAGCTTCTCGATGGCGTCGACCAGCTTTTCGTCCGCCGGGAGGGATATCATCACTGCCTTGCCTTCGCGTCCGGCGCGGCCTGTGCGGCCGATACGGTGCACATAGTCTTCGGAATTGGACGGCACGTCAAAGTTCAGGACATGGCTGACTCTCGGAATGTCGAGGCCTCGGGCCGCGACGTCGGAGGCGACAAGAAACCGGAGCTCGCCGTCGCGGAACTTGTCCAGTGTTCGGGTGCGCTGTGGCTGGTCAAGATCCCCATGAATCGGTGCAGCGTCGAAGCCGTGCTTTTGAAGGGACTTTGCCACGATGTCGACATCGGTCTTCCGGTTGCAGAAAACGATGGCGTTGCGGCACTCGTCTCCTTCACGTTCGATGATGGCGCGGAGCAGTTCGCGCTTTTCCTTTGCGGCCCGGTCGCGGCGAGAGGGCTTGAACTGCACGACTTCCTGCGTGATCGTCTCCGAGGCCGTCGCCCGGCGCGCGACTTCGACGCGGGCCGGATTGGACAGAAACATGTTGGTGATGCGCTCGATTTCGGGGGCCATCGTGGCCGAAAAGAACAGCGTCTGGCGCGTGAACGGCGTCAGCGAGAAGATGCGCTCGATGTCGGGAATGAAGCCCATGTCGAGCATGCGATCGGCCTCGTCCACGACCATGATCTCGATGCCCGTCAGCAGGAGCTTGCCACGCTCGAAGTGATCGAGGAGGCGGCCGGGCGTCGCGATCAGCACATCGACCCCGCGGTCGATCAGTGCGTCCTGCTCCTTGAAGCTGACGCCGCCGATCAGCAACGCCTTGGAGAGCTTCCTGTCGCGTGAGTAGGTGTCGAAGCTCTCGGCGACCTGCGCGGCGAGTTCCCGCGTCGGGCAGAGGACGAGCGACCGCGGCATCCGGGCGCGTGCGCGGCCCGACGCAAGCATGTGAATCATCGGAAGCGTGAAACTTGCAGTCTTGCCGGTCCCGGTCTGCGCGATGCCAAGCACGTCACGCCTCTCGAGCGCGGGTGGAATGGCGCCATTCTGGATTGGGGTGGGGGTTTCGTACCCTGCGGCCTCGACGGCCTCAAGGATCTTCGGCGAAAGTGCCAGATCGGAGAATTTTGTCATGTCGCTCCATGATTCACGGACCTTGCATCGGTCCGAAGGCAGCGCGGCGATGGTCCGTTGAGCACAAGTTTTCCACAAGTCGCCGCATATCCGCAAGACCTCTAGTGCATTGTGCTTTTGGCGTCAACGCCGGATGCAATTCGTTGAACAATTGGAATAAAATTCCGGCACGTTGCCGTGCATCCGGAACTTGTCCCCAAAACGTTCCACTGAACTTGGCAATTTGTGACACCGCCCGTGACAGGTCCGGGCCATGGCCAAGGAACGGTCGAAACGGGGCGAAGGCGGCCTGATCAGCGCCACCAATCGGCAGCGCCGCAAGCCTTGCCGGAACCGCTGTCACATCTGCTTCCGCACAGGAGTGCGGACCAGGCGGCGTGTTGAACCCGGGTTCTGAGCAAGTGATGTCCTGGCGCTGCCACGGGGCTGGCCCCACGGTCATGCAGCCTGCATTTCCTTGGTTTCCGAGAGCGCGAGATCCGGGAAGTCCCTTTCAACGCGATCAATGTCCCACTGGAGGCGGGTGAGATAGACCACGTCGCCGTCATTGTCATGCGCGATGTGGCCCCTGTTGGCGTCCACGAATCCGCTCATCACGTCCTTCGGCCCTGTGACCCAGCGGGCGGACGTGAACTGTGATGGCTCGAAGCGGACCGGGATCCCGTACTCGATCTCTATCCGGCTGGCGAGGACGTCGAATTGCAGAGGTCCCACGACGCCTACGATGAATCCGGATCCTATTGTCGGCTTGAAGACCTTGGCGGCTCCTTCTTCCGCGAACTGCATCAGCGCCTTGTCCAGATGCTTCGCCTTCATCGGATCGTAGGCCCGAACGCCTTGCAGCAGTTCGGGCGCGAACGACGGCAGGCCCGTCACGCGCAGGGATTCGCCCTCGGTCAGCGTGTCGCCGATTCGAAGCTGTCCATGATTCGGGATGCCGATGATGTCGCCGGCCCAGGCTTCTTCCGCCAGTTCGCGCTCCCTGGCCAGGAAGAGGACAGGGCTGGAGACGGCCATGGGAGTCTTGGTGCGTACATGATGGAGCTTCATGCCTCTTCGAAAATGGCCTGATGCGAGCCGGACAAAGGCAACCCTGTCGCGGTGCTTGGGATCCATGTTGGCCTGAACCTTGAAGACGAATCCGGAAACCTTCTCTTCGTCGGGGGCGACCTGTCGCGGTTCGGCGGGCTGCGTTTGCGGCGGCGGGCCAAAGTCGCCGACCGCATTCATCAGGTCCCTGACCCCGAAGGAGTTCAAGGCGCTGCCGAACCAGATCGGCGTCAGCGTGCCGTCAAGAAACGACTGCCGGTCGAATGGGGGCAGCAGTTCCCGAGCCATCGCGACTTCGTCCAGGAAGTGGCCGAGGAGAGTGTCCGGCACGTGCTCGGCCAGCTTGGGATCGTCCAGCCCGCTTATTTCAATGGAGGCGGCTACCTTGTTGCGGTCGGCGCGTGCCATGATGTCCAGCCGGTCGTTCAGGATGTCGTAGCTGCCAATGAAGTCGCGCCCCATCCCCACCGGCCAGGAAGCGGGCGTGACATCAATGGCAAGGCTCTCCTGGATCTCGTCGATCGTCTCGAACGTGTCCCGGCTCTCCTGATCCATCTTGTTGCAGAAGGTCAGGATCGGCAGATCCCGGAGGCGGCAAATCTCGAACAATTTCCGGGTCTGGCTTTCCACGCCCTTTGCCCCGTCAATCACCATCACGGCGGTATCGACGGCTGTCAGGGTTCTGTACGTGTCTTCCGAGAAATCCGAGTGCCCAGGCGTGTCGACGAGATTGAACCGGAAGTCGCGGTACTCGAACGACATGGCGGTTGCACTGACGGATATGCCGCGACTCCTTTCGAGCTGCATGAAGTCGGAGCGAGTCCGCCGGGCCTCGCCCTTGGCACGAACCTGCCCCGCCATCTGGATCGCGCCGCCGTAGAGCAGGAACTTCTCTGTCAGCGGCGTCTTGCCGGCATCCGGATGCGAGATTATCGCAAAGGTTCGGCGCCGGGCGATTTCCGGCGGCAAGGGAGCGGCATTTGAGGCGCGGTCATGCATAGGCGGCGTATAGCGATCTCTCGTTGGGCGGGCAATCGAACGGATCGGCGGATTGACGACAAAGGATCTCTTCGGCAATATGGGAACATAATACGAACGAAGCTCGCGATCCAGGTCCGGGCAAGTTGAGCCGAACAAGAAGGGAAGGCCGTGACAATGAACACCCAGGAAGTTGCCGAAAGACTTTGCCAGCATTGCCGCGACGGGACGGAAGAGCGAGGCATCGAAGAACTGTATTCGCAAGACATCGTTTCTGTCGAACCAATGGCTGGTCCAGGAAGGGATCCGGTCAGCAAGGGAGTCGATGCCCTCAAGGAAAAGCACACATGGTGGGCCGAGAACTACGAAGTGCACGGCACCGGAGTTGAGGGCCCGTTCATCAACGGCGACAAGTTCAGCGTGATCTTCGACATCGATGTCTCGGAAAGAGCCAGCGGCCAGAGATGGAGGGCGAAGGAAATCGCCCTCTACGAGGTCGAGGACGGAAAGATCGTACGCGAGTCCTTCTTCATGGCTCCGATGGCATAGGCAGGACTTGTTGGCTGTTGCTTGTGCATGGCAATCCGGGGTTTCACGCGGCGCCTTGGCCCCTGCATTGATCCGTCGTTTGGCCGAATATACGTGGTATGGTAACCGATGCAGTTCCGCAGCTGATCGTAAATGGCCGCACAGGATTGACACGGCCTACCGGAGGCAAATGGAGGATGCAGCCATGCCTGTCGAGAGCGCGGAGGAACTCCTGGCCTACGCTGAGGACAGGTAACGCCTGAAGATATTCGACAATTGCTGTGAGCAGACTGTGAAGGCCATGGTCATGCCCGACCGTCTCCGGCTCGTCGGTGGCGCATTGATGGAACGGACCGACTATCAGGGGTTCGTTCTGGGGCGAAGGCTGGTCGCCGCCGCGTCGGAGAGGGACCGGGCATGCTGACTGAGCTCCAGTCGCGTGCGGCGCAACTCATGGCGGGGAGCAGGTCCGAAGCCAGCTACTTTGCCGGCGGCGCCGCGCTCAATGAGCATACGGAGCGCCTTTCAGATGACCTGGATGTCTTGCACGACAACGACGACGCGATCAACGACTTCTGTTCCAGGGACATACAGGCGCTGGAGAAGGACGGACTGGATGTATCGTCGATCTTGATGTCCGGGGTTGCGTCGAGGCCCGGGTCAGGGACGAGAGCCGTCGGGAGACAGTCATCCAGTGGATGTCCGAGACCACCCGGATGCGGTTCTTCCCGTTGGTCCCTGACTTGCTCTGGGGCCTCCGGCTGCACAGGTCCGACCTGGCGGCGAACAAGGTCATTGCGTCCTCCTTCCGTGGCAAGCCTCGTGACATTGTTGACCCGGCATTGATCAGGCGGGACTTTTGCCCGTTGGGGCTGTTGTTTCTTGCGGCGGCGGTCAAGATCGAGGTCAAGTCGCCGATGGCACTTCTGGACATGGCCCGGCACTGCGCGGTTTCTGTTTCGCTGGCTGCAATCACGGGCACGTACGGACAGTCGGGAAATTGGGACGCCTCGACAGTGAAGGCATCGACCCTCGCAGAGCTTGATGAAGCGGAAGCGTTCCTGACCCACCTGCCGGACGCAATGCTTGGCGGCCTTCCCGTGAACGCCGACGGCGTTCCCACAGCCGACGTGAAGGACATGGCGAGCCTTCGACCTGTGGCGGATGAAGGCGGATGCTTTCCAGACTTTCCGGATGCGTCGCCGGACTTCAGCGGTGTGGAGGGCATCTGAACGCCAGCTCTTGATCGTGGCAAGTGCCAGTTGCATCTCCGCCATTGGTGCAGAAACCATGATCGATGCAAAGACGGTCGAAGTCGCACAGCCCTGTCGGCGGCATCGCCGAGTGGGACAATGTCCATTTCAGATTCCTGCGCCCGTAGAACTTTCGCGTTCACCTCGTCGCTTGAATGCAACGGGCCCTTGTGCGAGTTCTATGGGCGCGAAGCCCGAACGCCAAGAATCTTCGCGGGAGAACTGAACTGCATCTGGCCGCGGCGGGGCACTCGCATCCGGCTTCGATTCAGCGACTTCTCGCGGCGGGTCCCGGCATTTGTGACTGGGACCATTGGAGGCCCTTGCGCTTCGCCAAGGAAGTCAACGAATCTGCGTCGGGTTCCCAGACGCTCACGGAAGCCGGCGGCTGAGTGTCAAGCATGAAGGCAACCATCCATTGGAGATTCACCAGCGGAAGAAGGAAATTCCCACCCTATGAGTGTATCCCGGATTCCTAGCATGAAACGCTTTGAGAACCGGCACTTAGGATCGCGCGCAAGCGATCCGCCTCGACAGCGAATCCGTCTCCACCCAGATCCGTTCCTGCCCGCCGGTCCCAGTAGCCTGCGTTGAAGCGATCTCCCTCGATGCGGTGCAGAAGCGCATGGATCGCGTCGAAGATCGCTTCTCCTTCATGAGCCTGAACAATCTGGTGGGCCTCGTCCCAATCAGGACCGGTCTTGAAACCGGCCTCGGAGATCAGGCGGAGAGCCTCGGCTGCTTCAGCTTCAACGGACATTGTCGCCTGCTATCATGGATTGGATGGTCTCTCCACTCTTTCGTCGCGAGGGACAGGATGGTAGGCGCGGGAAAACAGCGGAGGATTGCCATGGATCTTGGAATTGAGGGAAAGCGTGCGCTGGTCTGCGCCTCGTCGAAAGGCTTGGGGCGGGGCTGCGCCGTGGCGTTGGCCGAGGCTGGCGTGGACCTCGTGATGAACGCGCGCGGTGCGGAGGCGCTTGAGGTCTCCGCGGAAGAAGTGCGCAGGGCGCACGGCGTTGAGGTGACGGCCGTTGCCGCCGACATCACGTCCCAAGACGGGCGGGAGAAAGTGCTCGCCGCTTGCGGGCAGATCGACATCCTGGTCAACAACGCGGGCGGACCGCCACCGGGCACGTGGCAAGACTGGGAACGGGACGACTTCATCGCCGCCCTCGACGCCAACATGCTCACGCCGATCGCTTTGATAAAGGCGCTGGTGCCGGACATGATGGAACGGGGCTGGGGTCGGGTCGTGAACGTCACCTCGCAGTCCGTGCGTGCACCGATTGCGGTGCTGGGCTTGTCGAATGCTGCGCGCACCGGCCTTACGGGCTACGTGGCGGGCACCTCTCGCCAGGTGGCTTCCGCCGGCGTTACCATCAACAACCTCCTGCCGGGCATACACGCGACAGATCGTGCGGATTCCCTGGACGGGGGCGTGGCCAAGACTGAAGGCATAACCCTGGAAGAGGCACGGGCTCGTCGAGAGGCGACGATTCCGGTCCGGCGCTACGGCACGCCACAGGAGTTCGGGGCCGCATGCGCCTTTCTTTGCTCGCAGCATGCGGGCTTCATCGTCGGCCAGAACATCCTGCTCGACGGAGGTGCAACAAACCTGACCGTGTGATCGTCAGCGCAACGAAGGCTTGTCGACGCGGCAGCGCATTGCTATCCCGCCCCAATTCCGAGGGCTTTGCTCGGAATTGGGGCTGGGTTGCCGTGGAAAACAGTTTGGATGGCTTGACGATCGAGGGATTGACCCGCCGTCTCGGCGGCCGGACCGTCGTGTCCGACGTGTCCCTCAGAGTGCGCCCCGGACAGGTCACATGCCTGCTTGGGCCTTCGGGCTGCGGGAAGTCCACTACGCTGCGGCTGATTGCCGGGGTTGACCGCCCCGATGCCGGTCGGGTTCTTGCAGACGGGGAGGTGTTGTCAGACAAGGTCCGGCATGTCCCGCCAGAAAGTCGGCGCATCGGCCTGATGTTCCAGGACTTTGCGCTTTTCCCGCACATGACGGTGGCTGAAAACATTGCCTTTGGCCTGAAAGGAACGGCTCAGGAAAAAGGGCGCCGCGTGGCGGGCATGCTGGAACGGGTACGGCTTTCGGGCTTTGGAGAAGCATATCCTGATCAGTTGTCAGGCGGCGAGCAGCAGCGCGTGGCGCTGGCACGGGCCTTGGCGGCGCGGCCCCGGATCATGTTGATGGACGAGCCGTTCTCGGGGCTGGATGACCGGCTGCGGGACGGGATCCGGGACGAGACGCTCGATATCCTGAAAGACGAGGTTACGGCCGTCGTGCTGGTCACTCATGACCCCGAGGAAGCGATGCGGATGGCCGACGAGATCGCGCTGATGCGGAACGGGTGCATCGTGCAGAGCGGGGCGCCTTACAACATCTACAACGCACCCGTTGATCGTGATGCGGCAGCCTTCTTCAGCGATGTCAACGTGATCTGCGGGACAGTCCGGGGCGCATTGACGGATACGCCGTTCGGCGAGTTCCTGATTCCCGGGGTTCCGGACGGAACGGAAGTCGAGATCGTCATACGTCCGCAGCACCTGAGGATAGACTTTGACCGAGGCGGCAAGGGACCGAATCCGACCCGGGAGGACGGTGTCGCGGCCAAGGGCAGCGTCGTCCGCGCGAGATACATGGGCAACGAGAGTCTCGTCGAGTTCCGGATGGAGCACGACGGTTCGATGCTGAACGCGACGGTGCCGTCGGTCTTTCTGCCAAAGCCGGGCACGCAGCTCTGGCTCATGATGCGGCGGAGACGCTGCTTTGTATTTCCGAAGGAAGTGTCGTGACCGTTGCCTGGATCAGCCTGCGAAAACTCGGGCCCGATCGCGGGTGACGCCGTCCCGCCATCGTGCGCGCCGTGTCGATTGCGACCGACGGGTCACCGCTTCGAATGTGGCACTGCCCCGCCGTGCCCGGCGCCAGCATTGGTCCGCCAAGCCGCCGTCACAGGTCGATGAAGCGCTCTCTTGAATGAAGTCGCATTGCCAGGTGACTGGCCTCGGGCGGCGCCCGGTCGGTTCATCCGGTGTCAACCTCGATCAAGATGCGGCAATGGTCGCTTGATCCCCACTCGTCGATGCCATTGAGGGCCCGTGTCGTGACCAATTCGTGGAAACCGCGCGACGCGAACACGTAGTCGAGCTGGCGGTTCGCCTCCGCCGGAGACTGTTGGCGCGTGCGGCAGGTCGGCACGTTTCGCGTGTTCGCGTCCACGTCGGGTTGCCTCACAGCGGCTGGGCGACCGTCCGGTGCCTGTGGTCCGAGAAACTCCAGGCCGAGCGCCTTGAAGCGGCTCCACACGGTTCGCTCGCGCTCGGGCAGTGACAGCGGTCCGCACGTCGCGCCGTAGAACATGTTAAGGTCGCCGGCAGCGAGTATGCGGTGCTTTTCCGGATCGGAGTGACCGACAAAGGCTGAAAGATCCGAGAGGATCCGGTGGGCCGAAACGTCGGAAGCGCCTTTCCACACACTGCGGGTCGATGGGTGAGGCTTCATCCAACGTGCGTACATGGACACTGCGAGAAATTCTTCTTCCGGCCGGCTTAGCGGCGTTGTCTTCGCGACGGCCATGGTCCCGATGCCACTCACCCCGATTTCGCCTTCTCCCAATTCGCTAGTGGGTGGAACCTGGCGAAAGCCCTCGACCTTGACGCGGTCGGACAGTCCGGCGACGAGTGGCCAGCGGTCATGGAGATGCCGGCTCCAGAATACGTCATCCTCGACCTGAATCATGTGGGCCAGGTCGCCGGGCGGGCTTCCCGCTTCCTGCAACAAGGCAACATCGACTTCCTTCCGGTGCGCCATCTTCTTCAAATCACGCCATGGCTTCACACGCTTGTCGATGTTCCAGCTCACCAGCCTGATCATTCGGCAGAACCTTCATCCCCATTGACATTTGTCTTGGAGTCCGAACACGCCAATGTGCAATCGGCCTCGACTGCCCGTCAGGTCGCATGGTCCTGCCGCACAAGCAAGTGATGGTGCACTCGTTGAGTGGCGGTAACGAGTGAACTCTCGTTTCCGTTGCCGGGCGGGTCACGCCTGACGCGCACGGAGATCACAGCCCGTTCGTCTCGCTCATTCGCAACGACGACATCAATCCCTTTCAGCTTCGGCCGTTCCGATCGACATTGGAATGCAGAAACGCAGATAAGTCATCATCACCCGAACTCCATGCAATTTCTCTTCTCGTCACACCCGCGTGTTTTTCGGTCGGGCAAGGACAGCTGTTGGTGGCTCGTGCATCTGGCAATCGAACGGGAATCCTGATTTGCCGCTTCCACTTGGCGACTCCCTCACCTACATAGCTCTCGAAAGACAGGGGAGTAAGTCAATGTTCAACAACATCGGCCTTCCAGGCCTCCTCCTTATCGCCATTGTCGTCCTGATCCTGTTCGGACGGGGCAAGATCACGTCACTGATGGGCGAGGTCGGCCGGGGAATCACCGCCTTCAAGAAAGGTGTCGACGAGGGCAAGGAAGAGGTTGAGGACGCGATCGAGGACAAGGCGGCATCGGTGGCGCGCGACGTGACGCCCGAGGAAGACAAGTCCAAGGCCACGGAAAAGTCCTAGGACGAATCCAGGATCTAGGGCGGTCTCCGAACCATGTTCGAACTGAGTTGGGGTGAACTTCTGGTTGTCGGCGTAGTCGCGCTGATCATTCTGGGTCCGCGAGACCTCGTGGGCCTGTTTCGAACGCTTGGCCGCTTCGTAGGCAAGGCGCGCCGAATGGCTCGCGAGTTTCAGAGTGCCATTGAGGATGCGGCGGACGAAGCCGGCGTGAAGGATGTGGCCGACAACCTCAAGGGGGTCACGTCGCCGTCCAGGGCAGGACTCGACACGCTCAACCAGGCAGCCAAAAGGTTCGAGGACTGGGATCCTGCGAAACCGTCCAGGAAGGCCAAGGACATCGGACCCGAGACGGCCAAGCTCTCCGAGGACCGTGCCGAGGCGGCCCGGAAGATCCGGGAATACTCTGCAGAGAAGGGTGCCGCGGCACGGGCCGAAGAAAGTGAAGGTGCCGAGCCAAAGGTCGAAACTGAAACCGCGGAATCTGAACCAAAAACGGAATCGTCCGAATCCAGGCCGGGAGACCGTGCATGAGCGAAGTCGAAGACCAGGACCAGGACCAGGATGAGGTCGAAAGAAGTTCGGCGCCGCTTCTCGAGCATCTCGCGGAGCTTCGAACACGTCTGGTCCGATCGGTCCTGGCCCTGGTCGTCGGCATAGTGGCGGCCTTTGCGGTGTCGGAGCCAATCCTGCAGTTCCTGCTCGCGCCGATCGAGGCGACGCTGCGCGAACTAGGCGACCCGTCGCCCACAATGCAATACACCAGCCCGCAGGAGTACCTCTTCACGCTGTTCCGGATCTCGATGGTCTTCGGGTTCGCGCTGGCCTTTCCGGTCATTGGCCACCAGATGTGGCGATTCGTGGCACCGGGGCTGTACCGAACCGAAAAGTCGGCCTTCCTTCCGTTTCTCATTGCCTCCCCGGTCATGTTCCTGCTGGGCGCTATATTCGCGCAATACGTCGTCACGCCATTGGCGATGAACTTCTTTCTCGGATTTGCGGATGTTTCGTCGATCTTCGCCAATCTCCTTTCCGGCACGCTCGAGAACCTCCCCGACTCCGCGGCGGTCGTTCCCGAAACCCAGGAGGGCGTGAGGGTCACGTTCTTCGGGAAAGTGAACGAGTCGCTCGACATCACTCTCAAGTTCATCATGGCATTCGGCCTGTGCTTTCAGCTTCCCGTGCTCCTGACCCTCATGGGCAAGGCTGGCCTTGTGTCGGCGCGCGGCCTCGCGCAGGTCAGGAAATACGCGATGGTCGGGATACTTGTTCTCGCAGCCCTCGTGACACCGCCCGACGTCGTCACGCAGATGATCCTGTTCGTGGTCGTCTAAG
>VYCX01000326.1:4481-12032 GCA_009843725.1 Boseongicola sp. SB0675_bin_26 | reverse complement strand
AAGCGAAGTAAGGAACACCGCGCGAAAGCGGTCGCGAGCCGCGCCGGAAATTGCAGCGATGGCAGGCAGCATTTCGTTTTCGCGCCGGAGCGTGCTGTAACGGTGCAGAAGCACCAGCCCGTCATTCACGATGACTCCAGAAGCACCGATGATTCCGAAAATCGACACCGCGGTAAGATGCCATCCGAGCACCCAATGGCCAAACACTGCTCCTGCAGCGGCAATCGGAATGCCGATGACGATCACGAACGGCTTCCAGTAGCTGCGAAGGAAGGACGCTATCAGGGCATAAATCGCGAGCAGCACGATCGGGACAACGACGGCCAGCGTGCGCAGCATTTCCCGTTCATCCCGAGCGCCGGCATCGTGGGATATGACCAGGCCGGGATACTTGGCAAGGAGCCCGGGAAGCATTTCCTCGGCAATTTTGCGTCTTGCCTGGACCGGCGTGGTGGCGGCCAGATCCGCATGGGCATTGACAAGGGCAGCCTGTCGCCCGTCGATTCGCATCAGCATGGCAGGTTCACGTCGCTCTGTCAGAATTGCAGCGGACGACAGCGGAATTTCCTGCCCGCCGGGAATGTTTATCCATTCGCCCGTCAGATCACGCACGCTTCGTCGCCGTTCCGGCGGATATCGAACCACGACCCTTATTTCGTCGCGACCGCTCTGGATTCTCTGGACTTCCAGGCCATGAAAACTCGCCCGCAACTGCTTGCTGATCATCGCCGAAGTCAGCCCGGCTGCTTCGGCAACCGGAGTCAAGTCTATTTCAAAGTGCCGCTTGCCAGGCGACAGGCTGTCTGACAGCGCGTAAAGGCCTGGGATCTGGCTCATGAAAGACTTCAGTTCCATTGCAGCCCGATGCAGAGTCTCCGGATCGTCATGGACCAACGCATATGCGACCGAGGGTTTCTCCCGGACGCGGGTCGTGTGGAAGGAGACCTCCTCCAGTTCCGGCGCGAGTCCAACATTCTGTCGCCAGGTGTGCTCGATGTCTTCGGGCGATGCCTGCCTTGTCGGCCGATCATGCAGCCTGACGGCAACCGTGGCCACGTTGTCCAGTATCGCGCGGCCCTGACCTGTTCTCGACGCAGGGCTGTCGCTCAGTTCGCCAACCCTTATGCTGATCGACTCGATCGAGGTGCCTTCAAGCTGTTCGTTGATGAGTTCCGCCGCTGCCACGAATCTTTGCGCGACTCCAGCGCTCTCGCTGAATGGGGCGCCGACCGGAAGGTGCAGGTCAGCATGTATGGCTTTGCTGATGCCGGCGGTCCTGTCGAAGACGATCACGTTGACGGCCTCGAGCCGAACCAGGACGAGCGCGGCAACAACAAATGTCGCTGCAAGGGCAAATGTCAGAAAGACATGGCGTACAGACCATGACACGGCTCGCACGACGATGACATCCCGAACCTCTTCAATCCGCTCGCAAACCCAGTCCTTGACGCTTCGCAATGGCGAGAGGCTCCAGGACCTCTCATGTGAAAGGTGGGCAGGCAGGATGCAGAATGCCTCGATCAGCGAAATGACTAGCACGAACAGTGCCACATAGAAGAAAACCTGAATGATCTGGTAGTTCTCGACCGTCACGAAGAGAAACGGCACGAATGCCAGAATGGTCGTGATCACTCCGACCGTCACTGGTGCCGCCACGGTGCGCGCGCCGGACACGGCTGCGTCAAATCCGCTTTTGCCACTTTCCCGTTCTGTTGCAATGCTCTCACCGACAACGAGCGCGTCGTCGACAACGATGCCGATAAGGGCAAAGAACGCCAGCATCGTTCCCAGGTTCAATGTCAGGTCAGCGACACCGAAGAGCATGAGTGAAGCGACAAAAGACAAAGGTATTCCGACGGTTATCCAGATCGCGACACGAAGGTCAAAGACCAGGATGAGGCAGACAAAGACTAGGACGATGCCGATGACTGCATTCTGAATGATGTCCGCAAACCGGTCAGAGAGAGGATCCGCAGCATCGTTCCAGATGGATACTGCAACCGCAGGCGGAGGGTTGTAACGCTCCAGCAGGCCCTTGATCTCCTCTGCGGTTCTTGTGAAGGATTGTCCTTCCGCAACCTCGATCCGGAGAAAGACGGTCGGTACGCCGTCAACCTCTGACAGGAACTCGTTGTTGACGAATCCATCTCTAACCGTTGCCACATCGCCAAGCTTGAGCATTGTGCCATCGCCCCGCGCAATCAGCGGAATATTCTCGAATTCCTTCCCGTATCGCTTCTTGCTTTGAACGTTGAGCACGACATCGCCAGCATCCGTCTGCAACTCTCCGAACGAGAGGTTCAGAGATTCGCGCCGCACCGCCTTGGCCAGTTCGGCAATCGTGAGGTTGTGACGACGCAGCCCTTCTTCGTCAATCTCGATTGCGATTTCACGGTCTCGGGTACCGCGAAACCGTATCTGGGTTACCGTAGGAAGCGCCAGAAGGGCATTGTAGACATCCTCGGCAGCAAGCCGAAGTGCATCTTCCGAGAGAACTTCCGAAGAAACCGCAATGGTCATGACCTCGTAGTTGAGCTTCTTGATCTTTACCTGTGGCAACTCGGCATTTGCCGGCGGAAAGTTCTCGATGCTGTCAACCGCGTTGCTGACGTCGTCAAATGTCGCGTCGACGTCCGCCAATGCATCGAGTTCAACCTCGATTCTGCCCACCCCTTCCTCAGCGACGCTGACCACGCGCGCGACACCGTCAAGCCCGACGATGCCCTCCTCGACCCGGCGGTTGACATCTTCCTCAATTTCCCGCGGCGAGGCCTGTGGGGCCTCGACCGTCACGACGATCTTGCGCAGGTCGATGGCCGGGAGAGGTCTGACAGCGAGCTGGAAACTGGCGATGATGCCACCGAGGATCAAGAATATCATCAGCAGATTGGCGGCCGCCGGGTTTCCTGCGAAATAGGAGATTGGTCCCTTTTTCACGATATCCCCCTACTTCCTTGACAGGTCCCGGGCATCATCGAATTCGCGGATCGCGGCATCCTATTGGCCGGACGGTGCAGGATCGGGAGACACCCTCAGGCCCTCGCTGGCACCGGCGAGGATGCTGACCACCACACCGTCGCCTGGCTCGAACGCCTCGACGACCCATCCGTCGTTCGATCGGCCGATTGTTACCGGTTTCAGGGCCCGCAGGGAGCCATCCTGAACAATCCAGATGCTGTCCTGTTCCCTCGCGGCGGCCTCGGGCAGGACGAAGACGCCGTCGCGCAACGGTCCATGGATCGTGACCTCGACAAAGGTTCCGGGAACTGGCAGGTCGGAGTGCGGAATCCCGTCGGAAAAC
Source organism: Boseongicola sp. SB0675_bin_26 (assembly GCA_009843725.1). Lineage (GTDB taxonomy): Bacteria > Pseudomonadota > Alphaproteobacteria > Rhodobacterales > Rhodobacteraceae > JAJEFO01. The sequence goes on along the minus strand of VYCX01000326.1, from coordinate 8,731 downwards.
TTGAGAAACACGTGGGCGAGACGGCTCTCAAGGGCAACCACGGAAGAAATCCGGGCCACGCCAGCCTCGTAATTTCCGTGGACCGTGCTAACCTCTGCCGACCGACCAATTGCAGGTTCCAGTGATGCAAGATCCTCGACCCTCGTCGGCACCCGCACCTGAAGGGCATCGGGTCGGTACACGACTCCGAGAACGGACAGTTTTCCGACAGCGTCTGGCGGTCCGACCAGATCGCCGACTTCCAGTTCCGAGGACATCACGCGGGCGTCAAAGGGGAGGCTGATCTCGGTACGCTCAAGTTGCAGGTTTGCAAGGGCAAGTTCCGCCTCCGCCTGTCCGAGACCGGCTTCCGCTTCGGCAATCAACAGGCCAGCGTCGGGACCAACGGCGCGCCGTGCCATCTGCACTTGCGCCTCGGCCTTCGCGACCGCCATCTTCGCGGACCTGACCCCAAGCTCGTACTCGCGGGGATCGATCCGGACAAACACCTCGTTCGCCGGAATCCGCCCGCCGTTGACGAAATCGGCCGACACCCAGGCAACCCGGCCTTCAGCCTCGGAGACCACCGCCAGCTTCCTGTCAAGGGTCACCGTCCCGGTGAGGTCAAGCTCCAGAACATGTTCCGTCGGCGACGGCACGATCACCTTAACCGACGGCGCCGCGTCTGCGGGGGCGGACACGGGCCCCAACTCGGCCCGCTGCGGGGCCCTGGCCAGGTAAATGGCGGCCGCGATGAAAAGGATGATCAGGCCAGCTTGAGCGTAGCCGCGCCAGCGTCCCTTGCCAGACGGATTCTCCGGATTCGTCGATTGATGTGCCATGTGTCAGCCTGTCCGTGATCGCCTATGTCCCAGCCAGCCGTTGCCGCAATTTGCCAACCAAAAGACCATCGCAAATGCTCGATTCCTTGGTGGCTGGCGTGGACTGTTTGCCCGTTTTGCATGCCTCCGAAATGCTCGCAAGAAATGTGTGCACCATTTTTTTTGCCTCGTCCAGTCGGGCGTGCGGGAAAGCGGAAACGCCCTTACGGAGGCGTTCGCGCTCCCGGCCTCAAGTCCCCGCGTCGGGTTCGCGACGGTCCGGCACCGTCAGGCCCGGCCTGACGCGGGGCCGTCGCCGTGGATTGGCCGGACAAGCACCTGCGAGGAGCAGCAGGCCCGCCGGGTGCCTGCAGGTTTGCCCTTGAAATGCGACACGAATGGTTCAGGTCGGAGGGAGGAGAAGCGTCCCGGGAACAGGCGCGATCACCGAATGCCGAGGGAGGTGATGAAGTCCAGGTAGGAGGCGAATGCCTCGTCCACCATTTCCGGCGTGAGCCCGAAGTCTCTCAGGTCGTACTGGTGCCGGGTCTCCGCCCTTCGCTTGCCCTCCTGCTTCAGTTGCCAACTCAGCATGGACTTCATTGCCGTCTCCTCCAGGCTCCAGCCGAATCGCCCATAGATATCACGCACGAGCGCAAGCGGATCGCGCACGAGGTCCGTGTAATCCACATCCACCCAGCGCTCCTCCAGTTCCGGGTGACTCCGGCGAAACCGTACTGCCGCGTCGAGCATGCCGCTCATGAAGGCCAACTGCTCCGCGCCGAGATCGTGCTGCGATCGTGGTTCGCTCGACATTGAGCGCACGCGTTCCACCAGGCTGTTCCAGGAGCCCATGAACTGGGTGGGCTCCCGATGCGTCTGGATGAACAGGGCGTCGGGATAGGTTTCGATCAGTGCTTCGAGCTCCATGAGGTGGAAGGGCATCTTGAGCAGCCACTGGCCCGGGCGCCCGGGATGACGCTGGCGGCGCTGCCAGGTGAAATGCTGGAGGGTGAGGCGGTGATAGGCGTAGGCATTTCGGGACCCGTTCTCATGCATCCACCGGCCGTATTCCGGTATGTGGAATCGAGCGACAGAGACCCATGCCGAAAAGGCTGCCCTGAAGATGGGGAAATCTTCCTCCGGTTCGTCAGCATCGAAATAGTGAACGCCTTCCATCGCGTCGAGCATTTGGGATGCCTCGAGGATTTCCTGCATCCGCGCCCGGCGGGGGTCGTCGGGCGATCCCGCCACGATGGCGTATTCGCCCGACCAGAGGACCGGCTCGGCGAGCTCGTAGAGCCGCAGTGTCCAGAATCGCCTGTCGCGCGACATCAGGCGATGCAGGAAGGTGGTGCCGCTGCGGTTGACGCCGACGATGAAGACCGGCCGCACGATCTCCTCACCTCCGATCTCCGGATGCTGCCGGCGTTCGCGGGCCAGTTCGGCGTTGTTGCGCAGGAACCGGCTCATTTCGAAGACAATGTCGCTGAGGTTGTCCTCCAGCAGTCCGGCGCCGGGCGCACTCATGGCCTCGACCTGTCGCCGCAAGGCTTCACGCATCCAGGAGGGACATGCCGCGTCGAAGGAGACGCCCCGGTCCCGGGCGTAGCGCTCGCCCCGGTCAAGAAGGCGGTCGGCGTCCAGGCGGCTCCGTGCAATCGGGTAGGGCCATTCCTCCCGGTGCGCCATTATCCATTCCTTGGACGCCTTGAGCTTGACCCACGTGCCGGGCCACTCGATCGGTGTCGGACAGTCTTCCCGGATGGCGTGGTCACAGACGGGCAGCCTGTCCATCGGCTTGTTCTTGCTGAACCAGTACCTCCCCAAGTGATCGAACACGGCCCAGTAGCCGTGAAGCGGCGAGCTCTCGCCGCGCGTCTGGCAGGCGCGCTTGAACAACTCGTAGGGAACTTCGGGAAAATAGATCCCGAAGTCGGCGGGTTCCAGATCGTAGTGTTCCAGTTCCGGGTTGCAGCAATGGTAGATGGTGAAGCGCCGTTCGGGGTTCAATGAAATGGCGGTGCAGATCCTGCTCAGGGAATCGACCGCTTCGTTGCTGGAGCGAAAAGTAAATTCTTCCGGCAGCGTTTCGCAATCGACCGCCGCGGCAAACACTCGCACGCTCAAATCGGGCGCTGGGGTGTACCCCGAGCTGGACAGGCTGATTTGCGGCAGCCGAAAGATTGCCAGCGGCATGCCTGCCTGCTGCGCGTACAGGAGAACCTGTTCGGATGTCAGCTTGCTCCACGGGTAGCCGAGCAAGCCGACGGGAAACGTCTCCTTCATGCTTGTGAGGTCCGGCTGCATCTGGTGGTCGATGCGGCGGTCCTTGAACTCATGCGCAAACGCGCAGAAATACTGGGGGAACACGCCCATCGTGGAGGCGAAGAACAGGTGTTTGAAGCGGATTCGCAGGCATAGTTCGAGTACGTTGCGTATGCTGAACGTATTGTTCTTGCGCATGTCGAGATAAGAAGACGTGAGATTGATGTCGGCGGCGAGATGGTAGACCGCGTCGACCTGCTGGCACAGCAGTTCGAATTGCTCGACGGAAAGGCCGAATTGAGGCTGGCAGATGTCGCCGACCACGACGTTGATGCGCGAGTCGAAGGATTCATCCCAGATTTCGGCCTGCTGCAGGGCGTCGCGGATGCGCTTGCGTCCATGCTCGGCACCATCGGCTCGGACGATGCAGTGAACCACGAGTTTCGTGTCCTGCTGCAGGAGATCGCACAGGAAGAAACGACCGATGAAGCCGGTTGCCCCGGTCAGCAACACCTCTCGAAAGTCAGGCGGCGATGCCGGGTCGGCCAGCGACTGCTGGCTGACAAGCGTGTGCACGAACCGACGGAGAGTGTCGACGTCCCGCTTGCATTGCGACGGCAGCGTTCCAGCGAGCGGCTGGACCCCCAGGGACGAATTCGCAGCATTCGACATGTCGTGCCTTTCCTAGTGGATCGATGTCCCCGTGGTCCTCAGATCCGCTAAGCCAGCACGTGCCGGTCCGGCTGGGCATTCAATTCGCTGCAAAACGACGCAAGCGCATACTCGATCCCGTCGCCGTCGTAGCGAAATTCCTCGGGAATCGCCTCGTAGCGCGCCCTGGCCCTCCTGAGCGCCTCCTCCTCGCGACGCCGGGCTTCATCCGTCTGCCGCCCGCCCTGCGCCACCGCCGTGCCCAGCCCGTCCAGTTCCGTGGTCAGGAACTGCATGAATGCCCGCATCGTGTTCTGCTGACGGGTGATCTTCTCGAAATGGTAGCCCAAGCCGGCCAGGCGCACAGCCATATGAAGCATCCTTGGGTGTTCCTTGGAGACCCTGGCGATGAATTTCGTGAAGGCGGGGACCTGCTTGGCCGAAAGGCGACTTCGCACTCCCATGATGTCCGCAAAGACAGCGTTCCTGCTCTTCGGCTTGTAGAGGTGCGGGACGAATTTCAGGTTCTCG
>VYCX01000326.1:0-4471 GCA_009843725.1 Boseongicola sp. SB0675_bin_26 | reverse complement strand
GCGTCAGGCAGCGCCCCAGGTAGTTCTCGAGAGCGGGATCGTAGAGGGTGGCCGTTACCCGCATGTATCCGTCGATCAGGGTCTCCTTGTCCATCTCCGTCTTGAAATTGAGTGTCGTTGCGCTTGTTCCGAGAGGGACGTCAATGAGCCGGTCCTCGCGCCTGAAGCGCTCGTACATGTCCGTTCCACGCAAGGCGGTCAGGAGGTAGATGGGTGCAACGGGAATGCCGGCTTCCCGGATGAACTCGATCTGGGCATCGAACACGCCTTCGTCATCGCCATCAAGGCCCAGGATGAATCCGCCCTGCACCTGCATCCCCTTTCCCTGGATCGCGCGAACGGCGGTGAAGAGGTAGTTGTCGTCGCGCTTGTTGACGTTCTGCGGCTTCTTGGTCTTGAGCAACGCCTTCGGGTTGGGTGTCTCGATTCCCAGGAACACGGTGTCGAAGCCGGCCTCGACCATGATGTCCATCAACTCACCCATGCGGGCGAGATTGATGCTCGCCTCGGTGGACAGGGTGAACGGATGGCCCCTTTCCTTCTGCCACGCGGCGATCTCCGGCAGCAGCTTCATCGCTTCGCGCTTGTTGCCGATGAAGTTGTCGTCAACCAGGAAAACCGGGCCCCGCCACCCGAGTTCGTATATTGTGTCGAATTCCTTGACGACTTGGTCCGGTGACTTCGTTCGCGGAACCTGGCCGTAGAGCTTGATGATGTCGCAAAACTCGCAGTCAAACGGACAGCCCCGGGAGAATTGCACGCCCATGGAGTAGTAGCTGTTCATGTCGATGAGGTCGAAGCGCGGCCCCGGCGTTCGTGTCACGTCCGGTTTCCTGGGCGCCCTGTAGATGGCCTTTGCATTGCCAGTTGCTAGGTCACGCAGGAACTCTGGAAAGGTTTCCTCGACTTCATCCAGCACGAAATGCGACACGCCTTCGATCTCGTCGTGAAACGTTGTGGGATGCGGACCGCCTGCCACGACCGGAACTCCGGCCTGGTTGCACCGCTTGATGACGTTCTCGAGAGACACCCGTTGAACGATCATCGTGGACGTGAACACCACGTCGGCCCACTTCAGGTCCGAGTCCTCGAGCGAAGTCACGTTCATGTCCACGACCCGCAGTTCGTACCCGGGCGGAAACATCGCGGCAATTGTGAGCAGTCCCAAGGGCGGGAAGGCCGATTTCGCACCCACCATGTCCAGCGCGAAGTCAGAACCCCAGTATGTCGGCGGCTGCCGGGGATAGACCAGAAGAGCGTTTGTCATGACGTGGTTCTCCTCGAAATCCCGTAGAAGAGACGGGAATTTGGCCGTGTCTTCAATTCAGGGCGCAAAGAACGGCAGATTTCCACTGGCGGCATCAACATTGGAGCGTCCGTGACGGTTCCTGGGACACTCACCTACTGCGTTTCGGTCATTTTGGGACGTGTCAAGCTGCATGTCATCGTCGTCCGGGACAAGGTACCGTAACCTGTGCATTGCCGCCTTGGCGAGGGAAATGATCTTCGATCGCGCTCGCGAATGCCGAAGGCGTACGTTGGATTTCGCCCATGACGATCAACTTAGCCTCCAATGCACCATCCTCTTCCGCCTCGGCCTGGTCGTCCCTTTCATCCTGCCTGCCATGAATGATACCATGGGCAATCGACATGCATGAGGCCGTGGTCATCAGTTCGAGCGCGCTCATCTGGTAGTTGAACTGCGTCTGGATGAAAGCGCCAAGCTCGGCGACGGAGATCGAGGTGAGCCCGAAACTTGACAGGGGCTCCTCCACGCCTCCCTCGTCGTGCCCGCAGAGCTCGGCGACCTTGGCGGCAAGCTGTGCCACCACGCTATCGATCGTCCATTCGCTACCCCCCCCCGGCTTCGAAGGCATCCTGGTTGTTCAGCATGCGGCCAATGCGCATGTAGTCCGGAAGCTCCACCGTCCAGGCCGGTCGCGTGAACATTGCGGTGACCAGGTGATCCCTGTCGGCCATCGAACGCATAGCGAAGTCGAGGTTGGCGATCGCGCTGTCGCTGCTGACCGGCGGCATACCGGTGGCCCGCATCATGCGAAGCACATGGAGGCTGCGCGACGCCATGCCGGCGGCTGCCACGGCGGCCATGTTGAAGGCGAGGCAAGGCAGTCCCTGCCTGTGCCGAACCACGGCCAGCCCGTCCAGAAAGGCGCTGGCCGCGCTGTAATTTACCTGGCCGGGATTTCCGATGGTGGAAGCCGTGGACGAGAACAGGACAAAATGATCCAGCTCCAAGCCGGAAGTGGCCCGATGGAGATGCAGCGCGCCGTCGGCCTTCGGTGCGAAGACTTTGGACATCGACTCGGGCGAAATGTCATCGAAGAACCGGTCGTCCAGGATGCCGGCAAGGTGGAAGACGCCTTTCAGCGGTCTCTTCACCTGCGCGATGCAGCGGCGGACATCCTCTTCTACCGCCACGTCGCCCGGGACGATATCGAATTCGATTTCGAGATCCGTGTAGACAAGGGCGCTGGATTCCCGAATCCAGTCGGCGGTTCTCCGCCGGTCGGGATCGCGGTCAAGCAGGGTAACGTGCCGCGCACCCGCAAATGCGAGATAGGGCAGCAGCCTCAGCCCGAATCCGCCCAGGCCGCCGGTCACCAGATAGGTGGCGCCTGGATCAAGCAGCGGCCTCACGTCGGCGACCGTGAATGCGGGATCGCCCTTGCCGGACGGTGCCTTCAGGACCAGCTTGCCCTGATGCTGGCCTGAAGTCATCAGTCGAAGCGCCTTGGCATAGTCGCGGTACGGGAACTCGGTGACCGGAATCGCGGGCAGTTCGCCTTGGTCAATGAGATTCAGGCAGGATTGGCAAAGTTCACGCGAAAGCGCCGGATCATCGAGCATGAGCCGGTCGACGTCGATGGCGGCAAACCGCAGGTTCTTCCGCAGCAGCCTCAGGCCGAGCGCGTTGTCGGCATAGATGTCCACCTTTCCGATCTCGCAGTGCCAGCCGCCCGGGCGCAAGGCCTGAAGGCACAGTTCGATGTGATGACCGGCAAGCGAGTTCAGCACGACGTCCACCCCTTCGCCCCCGGTCGCCGCCATCAACCCGTCAAGCCAGTCGAAGCTGTGCGAGTCGAACACGCCCCGCACGCCCATCTCCAGCAGGCGGCTTCGCTTGGCGTCGCTGCCGGCGGTCGCGTAGATCTCCGCTCCCGCGTGCCTGGCGAGCGCGATGGCCGCCTGTCCCACGCCACCCAGGGCCGAGTGGATCAGCACGCGCTGGCCGTGGCGCAGTCGGGCCAGATGGTTCAGCGCGTAGTACGCGGTTACGTAGACCGACAGTGACGACGCGGCCTCCTCCATGCTCAGGCGCCCGGGTTTCGCGAAGACCAGCTGATCGCGGACCACGACACGGTTCGCGATGCACCCACCCTGCAGGAAGGCCACTTCGTCACCGACCCGGCAATTTTTTACATCCGGTCCGGCGCGGCGCACGACCCCGCTTGCCTCCATGCCGATCTCGTGGCCGAGCGCCGAGCGTTCATAAGCCAATGCCGGCAGCAGTCCCAGCGTGACCATGACATCCCTGAAGTTCAGCGCTGCCGCCGTCACTTCGATCTCCACGTCGTGCGGCCCCGGCTCCGGGAGTTCGCAAGATTTCATTTCCAGGCCGGAAATCTGGCCCGCATTGTCGAGGGTCAGGCGATACGCCGGTTCCGTGCCGGCTGGCACCCGCACATGACGCTCCCGGATGCTGACGATCCTCGGCGCCCAAAGGCGCTGTTGCCGGATTGCCAGCTCGCGTTCGCGCAGGTCGCGGCGGGCGAGCCAGGCAAGGGTCTCCAGGTCCCGGGAATCGCCCAGGTCCACCAGTCGAAAGTCAATCCTGGCCTCTTCGCCGATCTCAATGGCCATGCTCCGGACCGCCCCCCACAACGCGCTTCCGCGCGGGTCCTCCACATCATGGACCGCGCGCCGGGTTACGACGGTCAGTCGGCATGGGCCGGTCGCATGCTCGATCCGGTGCGAAACAAGGGTCTGGACAAAGGCGATGAAGCGGGTTGTCACGAGTTCCCCGGTCGGGTCCTCGGGGTCCATGCCGCAGAAAAAGTCAATGGCTCGCAGGTCGGCCAGGTGCGGCCATTCATCAAGCGAGTGATACCCACCGGTGACCAGAACGTCTGCCGGAACGGCATGCACCATGTCGGGGGAATCTAGAAAATCCTCCCAATCCGATGCTACGCTGCTCGTCTCCCCAAGCACCCATCGGGGGCCGGGGAGCATCGCCGCTCCGGGGGCGTCCGCAAGAGACTTGGGTGCCTGCAGCAGTGTCTTTCGCCGACCGGCACGGACTGTGGTCCACCCGGCTCCGGGGGAGATGACGTCATCTTTCTCATGATGCACCAGTGCGAGTCCGCCAGCCACCGCGAGTCGGTGCAGAAACGCCCAGTGTAAGCGTTCGGTCGTGAGGTGACGACAGTCGGTCCTGTCGTGATTCCGGTCG
>VYCX01000205.1:10130-12044 GCA_009843725.1 Boseongicola sp. SB0675_bin_26 | reverse complement strand
AGCAAGCCTCGCACCGACTCTCGAAACCGACAAAATCCAAACGCGATAGCCCTGTCGATGTGAACGGTTCCGAGCCCAGGACCAAGGAAACATGGCGCGAAACGGCTTGTACTGTTCCGGATGGCTCGAGCGTCGCGCCCTGCGGGCGAGACCGGCCTGCGTCAACGGTTCCGCCTGCCGCAGAAACCCGCGTCTGCCGCTCGGGACCGAACCGCCCACGAAGGCGCCGCCTATTCGGCAGCCTCCCGGATTCCGATGAACCCGCCGGACTGGCGTCCCCAGAATCGGGCATAGTGCCCGTTCGCGGCCAGCAACGCGTCATGGGTTCCGGTCTCCGCAATGCGCCCCTCGTGCATCACGACAATCCGGTTCATCTGCGCGATCGTCGACAGGCGGTGCGCGATCGCCAGCACGGTCTTGCCTGCCATGACGGCCTCCAGCGCCAGCTGAATCGAGGCTTCGACCTCTGAATCCAGCGCGCTTGTCGCCTCATCCAGCACCAGGATCGGCGCATCCTTCAGGACGGCTCGCGCAAGCGCGATGCGTTGCCGCTGGCCGCCGGAGAGCTTGACGCCGCGCTCACCGAGATGGGCGTCGTAGCCCCGCCGCCCAAGGTGATCCTCGAGCGTCAATATGAAGTCGTGCGCCTCGGCGCGGCGTGCAGCGGCAACCATCTCCGCTTCGGTCGCACCTGGCCGGCCGTAGAGGATGTTCTCGCGCGCCGAACGATTGAACATCGCCGTTTCCTGCGTGACCATGCCGATCTGTCGGCGGAGGCTTTCCTGCGTCACCGACTGGACGTCGCGTCCCGACACCAGGACGCTGCCCGATTCCGCGTCATAGAGCCGCAGGAGAAGCGCAACCAGGGTCGACTTGCCGGCGCCGCTGGCGCCAACGATCCCGAGCTTTTCGCCCGGCACGATGTTCAGGTTGATCCTGTCCACGCCGCCCGCCGCACGTCCGTAGGCAAAGCTCACGTTCCTGAACTCGATCGTCGGCGTGCGGAGTTCGAGCACCTCCGCCTCAGGCCTGTCCGTGAGGCCGTGGGGAGCGGTCAGCGTGTTCATCCCGTCCTCAACTTCGCCGACATTCCCGTAGATCGCCATCAGCACGTGGCTGACCCAGCCCGTCATCTGCGCGATCCGAATCGAGATGGCGCCTGCCGCCACGACGTCGCCCGGGGTCGCACCCCCCCGGCTCCAGAACCACAGCGTGCCGCCAATGAGCAGAACCGGAACCATGCCGGCGACCGAGATGAGGCAGATCCGGAACGCCGCTGCCAGGGACCCGTAGTCAAGCGCGCGCTCGCGAAACGTCTTCACCGCGTCAATCGCCGCGCGCTCCTCGTGATTGGCGTGAGCGAAGAGCTTCACGGTCTTTATGTTGGTGATCGTGTCGACAACCTGTCCGGTGACCATCGCGCGCGCGCCGGCGCGGGACCGGGATCGCATGCGGATGCGCGGCATGAACCAGCGCACCATGTAGAGGTATCCGCACAGCCACACGAACAGGGCGAGCGCCATCCATCCGTTGATGGCGGTCAGCAGCAGCGCGGAGGCGATCAGCGAGGCAAGCGCAAAGAAGAGGACGTTGATCACTTCGCTGGCGACATCCGTGAGTGCGCGAGCCGTCTGCATCTGCTTCTGGGCGATCCGTCCGGCGAAGTCGTTGTCGAAGAACGTGACCGACTGGCCCAATGTCCATCGGTGAAGCCGGGTGAGCACGAGCGGATTGACGTTGGGCATGATCACGACAGCGTTCGCGATCGAACTCAGCCCGAAAACGACCGGTCGCGCGACCAGGAAGAACGCCGCCACACCGATGGCCAGCGCCCAGTTCGCGGAGAAGAACGTGTCCGGTGCGGAGGCAAGCGCCGTGTCGATCACGTGACCAAGTATCAATGCCGTAAGGACC
>VYCX01000205.1:0-10120 GCA_009843725.1 Boseongicola sp. SB0675_bin_26 | reverse complement strand
GCGGTCAGCACCGGAAACGTGCCTTTCAGGCTCCAGACCATGAAGGCGCCAAGCGATCTGGGCGGCGGGCCGTCGGCCGCGCGAAAGGCGTCAATCAGTCGTCCTGCGCGGCGGATCATTCGGCTGCCTCGAGGTCGGTCGTTATGAACCCGCCGGATTGCCGCCTCCAGAAGCCGGCATACAGGCCGCCCTTCGCCAGCAGCGAGGCGTGGCTGCCGGTTTCGACGATCTTGCCGTCATCCAGAACCACGATCCTGTCCATCCGCGCGATCGTCGAGAGCCGGTGCGCGATGGCAATCACCGTCTTGCCTTCCATCATGCCGTGAAGCGCGTCCTGAATCGCGGCCTCGACTTCGCTGTCCAGCGCGCTCGTCGCCTCGTCGAGCACGAGAATCGGCGCGTCCTTCAGGATGACCCGCGCCAGCGCGATCCTCTGGCGCTGGCCCCCCGAGAGCTTCACGCCCCGCTCGCCGACATGCGCATCGAATCCGGTCCGCCCCTCGGGGTCTTCCAGGTCCAGGATGAAGTCGCAGGCTTCGGCTTGCCTTGCCGCCCTGATCACCATTTCTTCGGTGGCGTCCGGTCGGCCGTAAAGAATGTTGTCCCGCACCGACCTGTGCAGCAGCGAGTTTTCCTGCTGGACCATTCCGATGCGCGCACGAAGGCTGTCCTGCGTCACGAGCGAAATGTCCTGCCCGTCAACTCGAATGGTCCCGCTTTCGACGTCGTAGAATCGCAGGAGCAGCTTGACGAACGTCGACTTGCCCGATCCCGACCGCCCCACCAGCCCGACCTTCTCTCCGGGTTCGATCACGTGGTCGATCCTCACCAGGCCGCCCGTCCGGCGACCGTAGTGGTGGGCAACCGCATCAAACTCGATGCGCCCCGGCCCGGAATCGAGCGGCTTGGCGTCCGGATGATCAACAAGGGTGATTGGCTGGGCAATCGTCTCCATGCCCTCCGCCACGATGCCGAGATTGCGGAAAAAGCTTGTCAGCGCCCACATGATCCATCCGGTCATGGCACTCAGCCGCAAGACCAGCGAAGTGGCGATCGCCACCGCCCCGATGCTTGCCGCACCCGTCGACCAGAGCCAGATCGCCCATCCGACAACCGAAACGACAAGGTAACCGTTGATCAACGTCAGGCCGAGGTCCATCCCCGTGTAAATGCGCATTTCCGCCTGGACGGTCCGTCGCGCGTGCTCGATCGCCTCCCTTGCGTATTCTCGCTCTGTCGAGGTGTGGGCGAACATCTTGACGCTGTGAATGTTCGTGTAGCTGTCCACGACCCTGCCGGTCACCGCGCTTCGTGCGTCTGATGCCGCCTGGCTGGCCGGCCCGACCCGGACCACGGTCCAGCGAATCAGGAACCCGTACAACAGCAGCCAGACAAGCAGCGGAATTGCGAGCCGTGCATCCGCCTCGCCAAGGAGGATCAGGGCCCCCGCGACGTAGGCCGTGGCGAAGGTCAGTGCATCGAAGACCTGGAAGACCGCCTCTCCCGCGGCGGGCGGAGTCTGCATGATCCGGTTCGCGATCCGGCCAGCAAAGTCGTTCTCGAACCAGCCGACGGATTGCCGCAAGACATGGCCATGCGACCGCCATCTGATGAGCGTTCCGAAATTTGGCAGGATGGCGTTGTTCAGCAGCCCGACGTCAAGGAGCTGAAGCACGGGCCGAACAGTCAGCAAGAACAGCCCGACGAGGATCATTTCGGTCCCGTGCTCCCGCCAGAACGTCCCGGGCTCGGCGGCCGCCAGCAGGTCAACCAGCCGCCCGATGTACGAAATCAGCCAGATCTCAACGGCCGCGACGGCAACGGCCGCGGCTGTCGTGGCCGCAAACACCTTCCGGAACGGACGCGCGTAGTCGCTCATGAACGGCCAGAGCTTCTTCGGCGGATGATCCTCCTGCGGATAGTCGCAGTAGGGATCGACGAGATTTTCAAAAAAGCGAAGCATGTCGCTTGCACCTTGGGTTGGGCGGGCAGAACGTGAAGCAACAAGGCCACGGGACGCTCATGCCGAGGCAAACGGGACTCGCCGAGGCGGCGCCTGGCCGTTCCCGTCGAGCGTTCCGCACCTCACGGGTGTCGGCCTTCGCCGATCTACCCTGAATGATCGCCGGTGTCATCCCATAGCCTGGGCCAGCAGTTCCCCGCGGCCCAGCTCAAAGCCGGACGCGATCCACTTCCTCTCCAGCCCGTCAAGGGCCTTGCCTAGAGCTGGCCCCTTGAATGCCGTCGAAAGATCCGCGGCCTTGACGGGAAAGGCCTGTGCCGCACCATGCTCGATCAGCTCCAGCGTCTCCGCCGCGAGCCGCCGCCCCGAGACAGCACATGCCGCAAGCATGGCGTCCCGAGCAACGTCGGCGCCAAGACGATACCCTGCTTCACCGGGATCCGTCTCGCCATGCTCTTGCACGTCGCTCAACCGCCTCGCTTCTCGTCGCGACAGCTTCAACCCGTCTGCCAGCCCGTCGCCGCCCATCACCGCCAGGCGACGCAGCGGGTCCGCTGCAACACCCAGTTCCCGTTCAAGCGCGACCAGCGGGCCAAGCGCAGCGTCGCTGGAGCCCGGCAATACCGCCGCAAGAACCCCGCACGACCGCATCGCGGCAACCGCTTGCGCGGGGTCTCGGGCGCTCAACAACCGCTTCAGCTCCAAACCGACACGTTCTCTCGAAAGGCCGCTCAACCCCGCGAGATTCGCGGCAATCGCGGCAATCGCCTCCAAGTCAAAACCCTCTCCGGACATGCAGTACCAGGCATGAAACCGGAAATAGCGCAGGCTTCGCAGATAGTCCTCGCGAATCCGGGCTTCGGGACTGCCAATGAAGCGCACGCGCCTGGCCTCGAGATCGGCACGGCCGCCCAGCGGGTCGATCACCGTGCCTTCCGCGTCGGCATAAAGCGCGTTCATGGTAAAGTCCCGGCGTCGTGCATCGTCCTCGATTCGATCCGAGAATTCCACGACTGCGCGCCGCCCGTCCGTTGCAACGTCCCTGCGGAAAGTTGTCACTTCCTGCAGGATGCCGCCGACAACAACGCCAACCGTGCCGTGCAGAACCCCTGTCGGAATCGTCTTGAATCCTGCCGCCTTCGCTAGCTCGAGCACGCAGGTCGGCGGCGCGTCCGTTGCAAAGTCGACATCGTTGACCTGTTCTCCCAGAAGCGCATTCCTGACGCAGCCGCCAACGGCATAAGCCGCATGTCCGGCCTCTGCGAGCAGCGAGAAGACCCTCTGCGTCGCTTCTGCAACCAGCCAGTCTGCCTCAAGTTTCGACATTCGACATTCGATCCGCCAGGGCCCGGAGAATCCGGGCCGTCGCGCCCCAGATGTAGTAGGGGCCCCATGGGACGACAAAGTAAAGCCGCCGCTTTCCGCGCCAACGTCGTGATTCAATCAGGAAGCGCGCCGGATTCATGACATGGTCCAAGGGCGCCTCGAACGCTTCGGCCACTTCCCCAGGCGCGGGCCTGGCCTTGAAGTCCGCCGTCACCAGCGCAAGCACCGGCGTGACCTGGAACCCGGTCACGGTCTCATGCGGCGGAAGCGTCCCGAGAACGTCGACGTGGCGACGGTCCAGGCCGATTTCCTCGCGGGCCTCACGCAAGGCCGCGCCCACGGCGCCGTCGTCGGCCTCGTCGACCTTGCCGCCAGGAAACGCGATCTGGCCGGGATGGTGCTTCAGCGCGGAAGATCGCTTGGTCAGGATGACGCTCGCGTTGGCCGGGCGGTCGATGACCGGGATCAGAACTGCGGCCCTGCGCAGCGTTCTTTCCGGTGACGGCCGCATGCCGGGATTCAGGTCATGGTCCGACGACGGACGGCCCCGCACGGCAAGCGCGGAACGAAGCCTGTCTGCCAGATCAGCCATTCCGCACCACATCGCCAAGCGCGGCAGGCTGGAATTCGTAATGCGCCCCGCAGAACTGGCAGTCCACCGTCACGATGCCTTCGTCCGTCGTCATGGTCCGGAGGTCCTCGGTCACGCAAAGCGAGAGGGATTCCCTTGCGCGCTCCATCGTGCATGTGCATCCGAACTCCACTGGCTGCACGCGAAACGCCCTGGGCCCATCGGCGCGAAAGAGCCTGACAAGCAGGTCTGTCGGGGCCACGGTCGGTCCGATCAGGTCGATCTCGCCTGCTCCATCCAGGCGCTGGTTGACACGGTTCCACGCTTCGGCGGCGGCGGCGTCCAGGATGTCCGAGGCCGCCAAAAGGCCTCCGGCGCCGCTGCCGCCATCCTCGATGCGCGGCTCCGTGACAGGCATTTGTTGCAGCATCACGCCGCCGGCCCGCCAGTGCATTTCCTCTTCAGGGACCTGCGAGCGCCCGAATGCCAGGACAAACCGGGTCGGCAGCTGCTCGGACTGCGCAAAATAGGTTTCTGCGCACGCCGCCAGCGATCCCCCGACAAGCGGCGTGATTCCCTGATAGGGCGTGGTGCCGCGGCCCTGGTCGATCATGATCGAGAGGCACCCTGAACCCACCTGCGCGAATGCATCGCCGTCGGGGTCTAGCCGCGCCGTGTCAAATCCCGCGTAGGCCCTGATCCGCGCCGGCGAACCATCCTCGACCGGGCCGTAGTAGTCGGTCGCGATCAATCGCACCGGGCCGTCCCCACGGACCTGAAGCGAAAGCTTCCACCTCGTCTTGATCGCCTGTCCGATCAACGCCGTGAGCAAGGTGGCCTCGGCAAGAAGCGCTTCGATCACCCCCGGATAGCCGTGCTGGGCCAGGATGCGCTGCAAGACGCCGCACAGGCGCACGACCCGGCCCCGCGTTGCGGTGCGGTCGAGCTGGAACGGCAGGACCGTGTCGTCCGACGATGGGCTTGATTCGAGTTTCACGGCTAGTCTCTGGCTGTCGAGCCCCGAAGCACTACCACGCGCCGGGGCGAAATGGCGAGTCAATGGCCCCCGATGACAGGCCGCCCAGGCGCAGCTGTCCCGCCTGCAGGCCAGCCGGCTTCCGGACCGGCCCCCATCATGCACGACACGGCCGTGCAACGCGTGACGCGTTGCTTGTTCCCCTTGCAAAAAGTCCGTAAACGCCGTCGAACACCCGACGGTCCCTGGAGAGTCCATGTCCGCGCCCAAGAAAGTCGTTCTCGCCTATTCCGGCGGTCTCGACACCTCGATCATTCTCAAGTGGCTGCAGGCCGAATTCGGATGCGAGGTGGTGACCTTCACCGCCGACCTCGGCCAGGGAGAGGAGCTGGAGCCGGCCCGCAGGAAGGCCGAGCTTCTTGGCGTCGCGGAAATCCATGTCGAGGACCTTCGGGAGGAATTCGCCCGCGACTTCGTCTTTCCCATGTTCCGTGCCAACGCGGTCTACGAAGGCCTGTACCTGCTCGGAACTTCCATCGCGCGCCCGCTCATTTCCAAGCGCCTCGTGGAAATCGCGGAAGAGACGGGAGCCGACGCCATTGCCCACGGTGCAACGGGCAAGGGCAATGACCAGGTGCGTTTCGAGCTGTCTGCCTACGCACTCAATCCGGACATCAGGGTGATTGCGCCCTGGCGCATCTGGAACCTGACCTCGCGGTCAAGGCTCCTGGAGTTTGCCGAGCGGCACCAGATTCCCATTTCCGGAGACAGGCGCGGCGAGGCGCCGTTTTCCGTCGATGCCAACCTTCTCCACACCTCTTCCGAGGGAAAGATCCTGGAGGATCCGGCCGAGGAAGCGCCGGCCCATGTCCTGCAGCGCATCACGATGCCCGAGGACGCGCCGGACAAGGCGGAAGCCGTGGAGATCACGTTCGAACGGGGCGACGCCGTCGAAGTCAACGGGAAGCCGATGACCCCGGCCGAGATCCTGGCCCACCTGAACGATCTCGGCGGTCGGCACGGAGTCGGCATACTCGACCTCGTGGAGAACCGTTTCGTCGGCATGAAGTCCCGCGGCATGTACGAAACGCCTGGCGGGACAATCCTGCTGGAAGCTCATCGTGGCATCGAGCAGATCACGCTGGACTCCGGATCCGGGCACCTCAAGGACTCGATCATGCCCCGCTACGCGGAGCTGATCTATAATGGGTTCTGGTTTTCGCCGGAGCGCGAGATGCTGCAGGCGCTGATCGACAGGAGCCAGGAGCACGTGACGGGCACGGTGCGGCTGAAGCTCTACAAGGGGTCCGTGCGGACGGTTGCGCGCTGGTCTGATCACTCGCTCTATTCCGAGGCCCATGTCACGTTCGAGGAGGATGCGGGCGCCTATGACCAGAAGGACGCGCAGGGGTTCATCCAGCTGAACGCGCTCCGTCTGAAACTGCTTGCCGCGAGGAACCGGCGGCTGAAGTGACGCGGGCGGCAACCACCCGTCGTGAACCGCGAGGCATCCTGCGGACGCGATCCGCTGCTGTTCAGAACTCCAGCGCTTCCGCCGCAAGCCGCTCGTAGAACGGCAGCGCCTGCTCCGCCAGTTTCCGGGCCTCGCCTTCCAGTTCCGGCAAGGGCGCCTCCGAGCCTGCAAACCCGGTGGACTGGTGCGCCGCCCCGTACCAATGCGGCGCCCAAGCCCCGTCGAACGGCTTGGGACCCGCTGGCCAGGACAGCATCGAGGGATCAAAATCGAGCCTGATGGCTTTGCAAAGCCGGCGAAGCGCCGCTTCCGGATCACGGAGAATGTCCGCGCTGTCCACAACCGGTCCGGGAAACCGCTCGAACAGTGCCAGCTGCTCCCTGAACCCGATGTCGCGCATGACCGGATCGTCGCGTTTCGCGACATAGCTGGCCACCACCCTTGCCGGATGCCGGATCAGGTGGACGTTCACGCAGCTCTCCGCCCAGTCGAGCGGGAATTCCGGTTCCATGTGAAACGCCATGTGCTTCATGTAGAAATGCCGTCTGCCTTCCGGAATTGGCCCGAGGCATCGCTCGGCGACGCGTTGCGGGTCGCGTTCATCGGCCGCAAGCACATCCTCCCGCATCGGGTGATCGATCCCCGTCGCCTCCAGATAGGCGGCATAGAACGGCTCGTCCCAGGCCGCGAAGTCCGGCCGGCTGCCGAAGGCATACATCATTGCCGTCGAAAGGTTTCGCGGCCCGCTCCAGGTTGCAATCCTCATGTCCCTCGCCCCAGTTCCGCACGACGCCGGAACCGTCACGTCGCCGACGCCTGAAACAGCCTTCACGCCAACGCGACTTCACGCTCCATTGAATGGACTGTTGGCCAAGACCACGCCATTCTCCCGCCAGTCGCAAGGAGCAAAAGCCATGAACACGCCCATTCCCCGGACAATTCTTCCGTTCGCATTGGTCTTTTTCGGTCTCTTTCTGCAAGGCACGCAGGCTGAAGCGGAAGAGAGGAAGGCCTATTTCGCGGGCGGCTGCTTCTGGTGCGTCGAGTCAGACTTCGAGGCCCTCGCGGGCGTTCACGAAGTCGTCTCCGGCTACACCGGCGGGACGACGGCCAATCCGACCTACAAGGCCGTCACGAAGGGTGGCACCGGACACTACGAAGCGGTCGAGATCAGCTACGATGACAGCGTGATCGGCTACGACCAGCTGCTTCACCATTTCTTCCGTTCCGTCGATCCGACCGATGACGGCGGCCAGTTCTGTGACCGGGGCGACAGCTACCGCACGGCGGTATTCGTCTCGAATTCCGCAGAACGCGCCGCCGCCGAAATGGCGAAGGACGAGGCGGAAAGGGATCTCGGGCGCATGATCGTCACTCCCGTTCTGGACGCATCCAGATTCTACGTGGCCGAGGACTATCACCAGGACTATTACAAGAGCAAAGAGCTTGTCCTGACCCGCCGGGGCCCCAAGTCGAAGGCCAATGCATACAAGTTCTATCGCAAGGCCTGCCGGCGTGACGACAGGGTCCGGCAGCTTTGGGGCGATGCCGCGCCGTTCGCCGGCTGAATTTGATCTTTCGCCCAGCTGGCCGGATCGCTAGATTCGGCCAAATTTCTGGGGATTTGAGCAGTGCCCGTCGCGACCGCCGACGTCACGCCGATGATGGCGCAGTACCTGAAAATCAAGGACGAGCATCCTGACGCTCTCCTGTTCTACCGCATGGGGGACTTCTACGAGCTGTTCTTCGATGATGCCGTCGCGGCCTCGGAGGCGCTTGACATCGCGCTCACGAAACGCGGCAAGCGACTCGGTGAAGACATTCCGATGTGCGGAGTTCCGGTGCACGCAGCGGAAGGCTACCTTCTGACGCTCATCCGCAAAGGCTTCCGCGTCGCGGTCTGCGAACAGCTCGAAGAGCCTTCCGAAGCCAGGAAGCGGGGGCCCAAGGCGGTCCTCAAGCGTGGGGTCGTCCGGCTTGTCACGCCGGGGACGCTGACCGAGGAATCCCTTCTTGACGCCCGCCGGCACAACTATCTTGCGGCGCTGGCAGAGGTCCGTGACGAAGCCGCCGTCGCCTGCGTAGACGTCTCGACCGGGGAGTTGCGCGTCCTTCCGACTTCCCCCGTCCGCTTCGGGCCGGAACTTGCGCGCCTTTCGCCAAGCGAGGTCATCATTTCCGAAAGCAGGTATTCGGAATACTCCGACCTCGTCGCCGATTTCGGCGCCTGCCTGACCCCCCTTTCGCCGGCAAGCTTCGACAGCCAGTCGGCCCGGAAACGCCTCGCAAAGTTCTGGCAGGTTCAGAGCCTTGATGCCTTCGGAACGTTTAGCCGGGCAGAAATCTCGGCAATCGGCGCGCTTGTCGACTACCTCGAGCTCACCCAGAAGGGAAAGCTGCCCCTGCTGCGCGCGCCCGTGCGCGACGTCGAATCCGGCACCGTCCAGATCGACGCCGCGACCCGTCGAAGTCTCGAGCTCACGCGTTCCCTGTCCGGAAGTCGGGAAGGCTCGCTCCTTCACGCGATCGACCGCACGGTGACTGCGGCTGGCGGTCGTCTGATCGAACGCAGGGTTTCGTCTCCCTCTCGCGATCTCGATGCCGTTCGAGCCAGGATCGGCGTTGTGGAATGGTTCGCCTCGGACAATGCGCGGCCGGACGAGATCCGGGGCATTCTCAAGCGCTGCCCGGACATCCAGAGGGCAGTGTCGAGACTGGCCCTGGACAGAGGTGGGCCGCGCGACCTCGCGGCGATCCGAAACGCCCTCGACCTGCTGCCGGAGATCACGGCCGCCCTCGCTGGCGAACGGCCCGAGCCCGTTGACGCCTGGCTGTCCGGCCTGGATGGATTTGACGAACTCGCCCGATCTCTCACGGACGCTCTCGTCGCCGAGCCTCCCCTTCTCGTCCGGGATGGCGGCTTCATCGCCGAAGGTCGTGACACCGACCTCGACGAGGCACGCAAGCTGCGTGACGAGGGTCGCAGCGTCATTGCCGGACTGCAGGCAGACTACGCAAGTTCCACGGACATCGGATCGCTCAAGATACGGCACAACAACGTCCTCGGATACTTCATCGAGACGCCCGCCACTCATGCCCAGAAGATGATGTCGCCGCCAAACTCCGAGCGCTTCATGCACCGACAGACCACGGCAAATGCCGTCCGCTTCACCACCGTAGAGCTTTCGGAACTCGAATCCAGCATCCTGAATGCCGGGGCGAAGGCCATCGAGATCGAGACCGCGCTGCATGCGGAGCTGGTCCGCCTGGTCCTTTCAGACGGAGACCGCCTCGGCGCTGCCGCCGGCGCCCTTGCCGAACTTGATGTTGCCTGCGCTTTTGCCAGCCAGGCCATGGACCGGAATTGGTGCGCGCCACGCATTGACGACAGCAAGGCCTTCTGCGTTTCCGGCGGTCGCCATCCCGTGGTGGAGCAGGCCCTCAAGGCCGAAGGCGCGCCATTCATTGCAAATGACTGCGATCTCTCCGATGACGAGGACGGAAGGATATGGCTGCTGACCGGGCCCAACATGGCCGGCAAGTCCACTTTCCTCCGCCAGAACGCAATCATTGCCATCCTTGCCCAGGCAGGCAGCTTCGTTCCCGCCGAAAGCGCGCGCATTGGCCTTGTAAGCCAGATTTTCAGCCGGGTCGGGGCCTCCGATGACCTTGCCCGGGGCCGATCGACCTTCATGGTCGAAATGGTCGAAACGGCCGCGATCCTGAACCAGGCTGACGACCGGGCGCTGGTCATCCTTGACGAGATCGGTCGCGGCACCGCCACCTACGACGGCCTGTCCATCGCGTGGG
>VYCX01000355.1 GCA_009843725.1 Boseongicola sp. SB0675_bin_26 | reverse complement strand
CGCGAGGTAGGCGCTGACGGGGCTGACTCCTGTCAAGAGTATCAGTCCCGCACCCACGGCCAGGGCGCCGGCCAAGGCGCCGAAGACCTTGAACGGCAGGGCGGACGAACCATTCATGTCGTCGCAACCTTCGATCCGCCCATCAACAGGCCGACACGCTCCGCCGTCGCTTGGTCGGGCACGAGATTGCCGGTGATGCTGCCGCTGGAGATTACGACGACACGGTCGGCGATCTCGAGGATGTGCTCCAGTTCGGTGGAAATATAGAGAACGGCAATGCCGCGCTCCGCGGCAGCCGCAATCTGTTGCTGGACGAATTCTATTGCACCGACATCGAGCCCTTTCGTCGGTTGTGCAACGACGAGAAGTCTGGCCGCCGCTTCCAGTTCCCGAGCGAGGACGATTTTCTGCTGGTTTCCGCCGGAAAGCGCGGATGCCGGCAGCTGGACGTTGCGCGGCCGTATGTCGAACCGTTCGGCGACACAGGTGCCTCGCCGAGAGATTCCTTTGCGGTCGAGAAGATGGTTCTTCGAGTTCGGAGCGGAGTCTATCTTGCGAAAGACGAGGTTTTCGGCGACGCTGAGCGAGAGAACGAGGCCTTCCGCGTGTCGGTCTTCGGGTGCGAAGCCGATTCCGGCTGCCTGCCGCCGGCCGACTGGCCAATCCGAGATGTCCTTTCCGTCGAGCCGGATCGCGCCGTGATCGATGGACCTCAAGCCGGCGATGACTTCCGACAGTTCTCGCTGACCGTTGCCGTCGACGCCGGCAACCCCCAGTATCTCGCCGGCCTTCACCTCAAGTGACAGGTCCCTGAGCGCCGACGTGCCCCGGTCGCTTTGCGCGGACACGGTCGAAACGTCCAGGACCACTTGGTTCGACGCGGCCCTGCGCCGCTTGAGTCCCGCCGTTTCGAACTCCCTGCCGATCATCGCCGACGAAAGCTGCTGAGGGGTCACTGACCGCATGTCGGACATTGCCACGACACCGCCGTCGCGCATCACCAGGACACGGTCTGCCACCTGCATCACCTCGTCGAGCTTATGGGTGACAAACAGAACGGTCTTTCCCTCGTCCCTCAGGTTGGAAACGCCTTGGAGGAAGCCGTCCACCTCGTTTGGCGCCAGGACACTGGTGGGCTCGTCCAGGATCAGGATTGAAACGTCTCGATGGAGAACCTTCAGGATCTCGACTCGCTGGCGCATGCCGACGGGCATCAAGCCGACTTCGACCTCGAAGTCGATCTCGAAGCCGTATGAGGCGGCTTGCTTGCGAAGGGATGTCGTGGTCGCCTTCCGCTTCTCTCTTGCGGGCAGCCCAAGCCGGATGTTCTCGGCCGCGGTCATCGTGTCGACCAGGTGGAAGTGTTGATGTATCATGCCTATGCCGGCATTCAACGCTTCGATCGGGCTCTTCGCGGCCAATGTCTTTCCGCCGATGCGAACGTGGCCGGCATCCGGCTGATAGAGACCAAACAAGACGTTTGCTATCGTCGTCTTGCCGGCGCCGTTTTCGCCCATTATCGCGACCACCTCCGGTTTCTCGGCCTCGAACGAGACGTGCCTGAGAGCGGCCACTTGGCCAAACGACTTGCTGACGTCACAGACCTCCAAGAATGGCACTGCAGTTTCCCTGATCCTGTCGTTCTGTCGCTTTTCCGACCATTCTCCGGGACTGACCAAGCACGACACAACTGCATCAATCTCATGTGACGGGTGAGCGACTGCGCTTGCACGTCGCGCGCCATCAGGTTCGGGACTGTCCCGATCGCTTCGGGCACGAGATCCCGCTGCCGTGGATCCGTGTCGACCGGGCCGGCTCCCACGGGACCGTCTCCAGCGTCGCCAGCAGGATCGAGGCCGTGCACGGCCAAAGCTGCGGAAAGGGGCGAATGCGCCACGAAGACCCGTCGGAACAGGGCGCTGTGCCTGGCGGGAGCGGACCAGATCGTTGACATCAGGCACGAACGACCTTTCGGTGCGACGAAGTCGGCTTGGAGCAGATTTCTCCTGTGTAATTGCGCAGGAAAGGCCCGGAACCCGTTTCTTCCGGGGTTCGGGCCAACCCTCGGCACAAGCTCCTGCGTGCGGCCTGGAGAGAACCCCGCCTGCTCCAGCGGATCCGGAACCATCTGAGTCACAAGTCTGCGATGCACCCCTGGGTTGGTGAAGATTTGCCTTGCCTTCGCCTTGCCGGCATAGTCTCTGTGCGGAGTCAGAGTAGGATCCGAATTTGCCGACACGTGTCGACGGCCGTGCATGATTTCATGGAAGTGACGTTCACATTGTCGGACCGGTTCGGTTTGACGGTCCGTTAGGTCGCGAAAGGAAACCAAGTGGCGCCGGATGACACTACGGGGACACCAGTGCAAGGCGCGGTCCGATTGCCACCACTCAAGAGCATTCAGGCCTTCGAAGCGGCAGCGCGCCACTCCAGCTTCAAGGTCGCCGCCGAAGAGCTGTGTGTCACGCCGACAGCCGTCAGTCACCAGGTGAAGGCGCTCGAAGACCAGCTTGGCGTCAAGCTCTTTCATCGCCTGACCCGGTCCTTGAGGCTCACGGCTGCCGGTGAGGTCTATGCACCCTTCGCGATTCAGGCGTTCCAGAAACTTGCCGAAGGATCGCTCGCCCTGTTGTCAGACGAGGTGGAAGGCCGAATCGTCATAAGCACGACAACGTCCTTCGCCGGGCAGTGGCTTGCTCCCAGATTGCCTCGTTTCCAGGAGATGCATCAGGGGCTGTCCGTTCGCGTCCTTAGCTCGGACAGAGTTGCCAACTTTGCCAGCGAGGGTGTGGACGTCGCCATCCGCTACGGATTCGGCGACTATCCCGACATGCATGTCGCCTGGGTTCTGGATGACTATGTCGCTCCCGTCTGCGCGCCCAGCTTCCCGATTGATCCAGGTCGGCCAAGCGACCTGCTTGAGCTGCCGCTGATCAACTACGAATGGAGCGGCTTTTCGCAGGTGGACCCAAGATGGTCGAAATGGCTCCGTTCCGTTGAGATCAACGAAGCGCCACGGAATGAAGTCGTCACCTATTCCGACGAGCACATGTGCCTGCAGGCGGCAAAGGAAGGCCATGGGGTTGCCTTGGTAAGCCTCATTGCGGCCGCCAATGACCTTGAAAGCGGCAGCTTGATCGCCCCGTTCGAAGGTCGCCTCAAGAACAAGAGCTACTTCCTCGTGTGCCCCGAAAGCGCGGTCATGCAGGCGAAGGTCAGGGCGTTCCAGAACTGGCTGCTGGATGAAGCGGATGTCTTCCGAGACAGCGAGGTCGGCCAGAAGTTTCTTGAGCCCGATTTCATGAGATGACGCACTGGCGTTCACCCGATGCATGAGAAATCTCTGCTCCCGCAAACGGCCGCAGGACGCTAGGCTGAAAGTCACTTCGCGGATCGGGAACGGTTATGGATTGCGTGTTCGACCCTGGGCAACCGGACGGAATCAACGATAGCCTGACAAGTCAGATCTCTCGCGACGGCACGCCGGAGATCGGCATGCGGTACCGTGTTCCGGCCCGCTGTGGCGTGGCGGCGCGTCTGGCACCGGGACAGAAACTGACCGTGGAGAACACCCACGGTACGCAGGTTTGCGATTTCTGGGCGTTCAATTCGGAGGACTTGAACGAATACCTGTCCATGGAGCACCTGCATACGTCCCTGAACTCGATCTATCCAAGGCCGAAAGACGGATTGGCAACCAACCTGCGGCGGCCCGTCCTGACATTCCTGGAAGATACCTCGCCCGGGGTCCACGATACGGTAATCGCTTCCTGCGATCACCACCGCTACCGGCAGCTTGGATGCGTGGACTATCACGACAACTGCACAGACAACCTCCGCATGGCGCTCATTGCCATCGGTCTCCGGGCGCCCGCCATCCCGTCGCCGTTCAACATCTGGATGAACACCCCGGTTGCCAAGGATGGATCGATAAGGTGGCTGCCAACCGTGTCGGGCCCGGGCGACAAGGTCGTGTTCGGTGCCGAACTCGACTGCATTGCCGTCATGTCGGCCTGTCCGCAGGACTTGGCGCCGATCAATGGCGAGGGCAACTCTCCAACCGAACTCCATTTCCGGGTCGACGGGTAGCGGCTTGCTGCACTGCCCCTTCGGTCCGACAGCGGTGTCAGGATGCGGAATTTCAGTCCTTGCCTTTCGAATTCGGGAATTCGGGCGCCCTTGGAACAACAATGGTTCTGGCCGGAGAGCCAGGTCCCCCGGCTTCCCGGTCAGCCGTGCACGCCGATCGATATGAGGAGAAGAGCATGTCAGAGACCTGTACACCCGACGAAATGGAGATTCGTGAGCTGATCAGCAGGCAATTCGAATGCCTGAACTGGTCGCCAGACGAAGATGCGGACTGGGACGGTCTCGTTGACGGCTTCGTCGCGGGCGCGACGCTCTTCGGCGCGAAGAGACCCGCGTCTCCGCAGACGCCCGAGGAATTTGCGGAGCGAATGAAGGCACTGCGGGACAACCAGGGAGTCCTTGAGTTCGCCGAAAAAGGCATCTGCTGTGAGGTATTCGTCATCGGAAACGTCGCGATTGCCGCGGCCGGCTGCGAAATGACGGAGAACCAGACCGACGTGACCCGGGACATCAGCTGTTTCTTGCTGGTCAAGAACCCGGAGGGCTGGCGGGTCGCTGCGCAGGGGTGGGATTACGTAGACGACATTCCGGCAGCATTCTCGGCGGCCGGCTTGACCGATTGAGCGCCATCGCCAGGAGCGCGCGTGCATCCTTTGGCACCGGCTTGGCAAATCCGTTGCCCAATGCGGTTCTGCTGCGCCGCGGGCCGATGCTTCCGAGGCGCTTGCCAGCGGAGTCATCCGTAGCCTGAGAAAGAATCACTTTTGCGACATGCGTGAACGTGAGTTGCTTGCGATGTTCGGCTTGGGAACATCTGGAGGACTGCAGCTTGGCTCTCCCATACTTGGTAACCGGACGGTGGCTTGTTTCCAGCGCCCAGGATGTCCGGAGCGACGCTGGCGTGGTTGTCGCGGGGCAGAGGGTGCTCGACGTTGGCACAACGGCACGTCTGTCGGCGAGCTATCCGGATCTGGAAGTGATAGGAGGCGAGGACGCTGCCGTCCTGCCGGGCTTCGTCAATGCCCACCATCACTGTTACGGCGTGCCATTGGCGAACCATGGCACGGCAGACGACTTTCTTGAGCCTTGGATGTTCGCCAACTTGGGGCATCGCTCCCTTCCGCAGGAGATGGCGACGGCTTTCAGCGCGGCGCAGATGATCAGGAGCGGCGTGACCGCAGTGGTCGACATGTGCAGCGCCGGCGATTCTGCGGAAAGCCTCGAACGTTCGGTCGGCGCAAAGGCCTCCGCATACCGCAAGGTCGGAATGCGGGCCGCCATCGCGCCAGGCGAGCGTTGGAAGAACAGGGTGGTCCTCTCGGAAGGGAAGGAGCAGCAGTTCCTTTCCATGCTGCCGGCCGAGCTTCGACGACGCTTCCTGAATGTTCAGTCGAGGCGCCGTCGGCTGTCGCCGGATGACTACGTTGCAACAATTGAACGACTTGCGGCCGAATACGACGGAGACAGTCTCGTGTCGGTTTGGTACGGGCCCACGGCGCCTCACTGGACGCTGGACGACACGCTGCGGCGCATTGCGGCGGTGTCGTTGCAATCGGGCGTCAGAGTCCAGACCCACGCGCTCGAATCATATTACGAGAGCCTCGAATCTCTCGGGCCGAACGGTCATGGCGTGCTGCAGGATCTTGAGGCGCTGGGATTGCTCGGACCGCGGCTTTCGCTGGCTCACATGGTCTGGACGCCACAAGAGGACATGGAACGGATTGCGCTCAGTGGCGCCCAGATATGTTGCAACCCGAGCTCAAACCTGCGTCTCCGATCGGGCATTTCGCCTGCATCGCAGTTCAAGGACTACGGGATCCCGATGGCGCTGGGCATGGACGGTACGAGCCTCGCCGATGACGACGACATGTTCGCTGAAATGCGCCTGATGCTGAACCTTGCGCGGTCGCCGGATCAACGGGCCCCTTACCTGACGCCTGGTGACGTCTTCGAGGCCGCAACCCAGTCCGGTGCCAAGGTGCTCGGCATGGAAGCCGAAGTCGGCCGGCTCGAACCCGGTGCCTACGCGGACATCGTCGTCATCGACATCAACCATGTCACGCGACCCTGGCTGGATCCGGACGTTGATCCGCTCTCGCTGATCCTCGCGAAGGCCACGGCGCGGGATGTCCGGCACGTTGTCGTCGATGGCGAGTTCAGGCTTCGAGACGGCGTGGTGCTTGGTCTCGACGTCGACAAGCTTCACGACGAAATGTCCGAGGCAATGAACGAATCGGACGGTCGCCAAGAGGAACGCGCCGTCGCGGCAGAGCTCCGTCCGCATCTCTTGAAGTGGTATGCCAAACGTGAAGTCGAGCTGGCAGCCACTCACCAGGACGGTTGCCGAATCTACGATTCGAACGTGTCGAGAATGGCAAGTTGACGAATGTTTTCGCCAGCCGGACCGCCGTTCGAACCCTGGAAGACCTGACCTGGGAGGTTTCGCCCGATGATAAAGAACCCGATTCCGTGGCCAAACGGTGCGCGTTGCGCATGTGCCATTACGTTCGACGTTGATGCGGACAGCCTGATCCACATCTCGAAACAGAAAGACGGCTTCGACCGTCTGTACCCGATCAGCATGGGACGGTACGGCCCGACGGTAGCGATCCCGCGGATCCTCGAGACCTACCGGCGACTCGGCTTGAAGCAAACGTTCTTCGTGCCCGGGTGGTGCATCGAACAGTATCCGGACGCCATGGAAGCCATCCTGAACGGCGGTCACGAGATCGGACATCACGGCTACCTGCACGAAGATCCCACCGAACACGGTGCGGCCGAACAGGAGCACTGGTTCGAAAGGGCGCTGGACGCCCACCGGCGGGTCACGGGCCGGCAACCGACAGGATACCGGGCACCTGTCTACAATGTGAATCAGTCAGTGATCGACCTGCTGACCAAGCACGAATTCACCTACGACAGTTCACTCATGGCCGACGACATTCCATACGTACTGGATACGCCTGGCGGCGAACTCATCGAAGTGCCCGTCCATTGGGGCACGGATGACTGGCCTCCTTTTGCACATTACGACGAGATTGGGTACCTGATGCCGGTGCGCAGTCCCAGCTCCGGGCTGGGCGCCTTCTGGGAAGAATTCGATGCCCACTATGAAGCGCGCGGTCTTTGGATGTCGATCTGGCATCCGTTCCTGACCGGCAGGCTGGCGCGGTGGCGCCTGGTCGAGAAATGGCTCGAAGGCGTCCTGGAGCGAGACGACGTCTGGTTCGCGCCGCTGTGCGAGATTGCCGCACATGTCCAGAAGGTCCATGCGGCCAAGGCGCTGCCCGTACGAGTGGAGCGATTGCCGTACTATGACGGCCCCGTCCGGCCTGCGCCGCCGGCGTGAGCATGGACGTCAATCGCGTCACGGCCGTCGGGGCGCCGCGAGTTCCGTTCCGAGAGGTCAAGGGCAAGCGTTCGCCTGCCGAACGCCTCTGACACCCTGTCCGGTCGACTTGCTGCATCGGTTCTCGTCTGCCTTGCCGTTGGCCGCATGACGGCGACACGGCGCGTGATGTCACGCGTCAGGAAGAAACGGCACGCCCTGCATCGACCCAAACACTGGCGACCAACTCTTGCGACCATGGCAGCGGTGCCTCACTGCCGATGCCCGCCACACGGATGACGGCCGCTCATCCGTCCGTTCACGTTTCCTCATTTGTCCAGTTTCGATCGGTTCCTATGTCCCGGACTGGAATGACATGAAGTACCAAATGGAAGGGACCAAATCAATGAAGACACTAGTTACCGGGATGTTGCTGCTTGTCGTCGGGGCATTTGCGGCATTTGCCGATGAAAAACGGATACTGGTCTATGGCGACAGCAATACCTGGGGATGGAAGCCCGTCGCCAACGGATATCCAACGACGCGGCATGACGATGCGACGCGCTGGGGTGGAGTTCTGCAATCGGAACTCGGACCGGAGTTCAAGGTAGTCGTCGACGGGCTCGTCGGTCGGACGACCGACTTGAACGGCGGCGCTGCGGGCCTCGTTGAGCCGCACGACTTTAATGGCGCGTCGGCTCTGGGTGATACGCTTGCCTCCCAGGGACCGCTGGACCTCGTCGTTGTCATGCTGGGCACCAACGACCTGCAGGAATCGCGAAACCGTGCGCCGGAGGATGTCGCTTCCGCGCTTGTCGGCTTGGCGAACATGATCCAAGGCGCGGATGGCCTCCTGTTTTCAAGCTATCCCGCACCAAAGGTGCTCCTGGTCGCGCCTCCGCCCCTCGGGGATACCGGGAATACACCTCTGGCCGCATTGTTCGCTGCCGGCGAGGAGCCGTCCAGAACGCTTGGCACCGAAGTCGTTCGTGCGGCAACTGACGCAGGCGTGCCGGTCCTCGACGCGGGGCGTGCAATCTCGACCGATGGCGTCGACGGCATCCATCTGACGGCCGAGGCTCACCGCGATCTGGGCGTGTTTGTTGCTGACAAGGTGAAGGATCTGCTGTCAAGGTAGTTCAATTAATGCGGCCGCGCCGGCAAGCCCCGGTGCGGCCGTCCCATTCATAATGACGAAAGACTGCCGTCTGCCAAATGTCATCACGTGCTGAGATACTCTCCCTGATCAACCGGTACAGTCTTGCGCTCGACTCCGGCGATCTGGACGGGTTCCTCGATCTGTTCGCGGACGCGGTATGGACGTTCGATGAGGGCGAACCGAATCGGGGGCGAGAAGAGCTGTTCAAGAATGTCGTATCCCGCGTCATCATCTACGACGACGGAACGCCCAGGACCCGCCACTTGTCCACCAACATCGAGCTGGAGATCGACGAGGACGCTGGCCGCGCCAAGTGCCAGCGCTATGTCATGGTGTACCAGCAGACGGACGGCTTTCCCCTGCAGGCAATCTACTCGGGACGATACCTGGACGAGTTCACGAGACAGGACGGTGGCTGGCAATATTCCAGTTGCACGATTCGAGATCCGTTTTTCGGCGACGTCAGCCGTCACATACGGTGAAGCGGTTCCACCTTCGAACGCCCGATCAAATGGCTGAGAAACACTCAGGTGATGCATGAATTCTGAGACTTGGGACATTCGGGACCGGAGGCTTATCTGTCTCGGTGAAGGGCCATTGATGATTCGGCTCTGCCTGCCTGAACCTGGAAGGAGAACGTCGAATGTTGAGGCTTTTGTCCGCACTCGTTTTCACGGTCGGTTTCCTGGGCATTGACGGGCCGGCCAAGGCTCGGGCTCAGGAAAGTGGCGTTGCATTCCACTTCTATGGTGCCGAGGACTGCCCGCCTTGCATGGCCTTCAAGCGCAGCGGGCTGCCAATCGTGATTGCCGCAGCGGAAAGTGCTGGCTTCCGAGTGGCTGTCAACGTGATCACCAAGACCCGGGATGTTGCCACCCTGGGAGCATTTGGAGATACGGATGCGATACTGCGCGAGGCCGCGAAGCAGTTGGATGCCGTCTATCCGCCGATCTTCTTCGTGACTCGATACGGTACGGTCGTATCCGTTCATGGCAGTGATTGGCAACGAGCCCAGGAAAGCGCCGAGCGAGAATCGATGCGGGATAGTTCGTGACAATTGCACGACACGCATCTTGTGAACCGGCAGCCATCGGCCCCGACGTTGCGCAGTCTCTTCCGGCCTTCCGGCGCAGCCCCCTCACGGTCGGGCTGAACCGCGCCATTGCGCTGCTGCAAGCAACGGTTGTGGAAAGACGATGAGCGGTCAATCCGCCAGTCGCACAGTGCAGGCCACCCTCGCCTGCCGGCACTGTCAAGCGATGCCCGGCTGCTGTCTGCCTTTTTTTGACAATGCCGGAAAATTGCCGGCGAGGCCCGTGGCGTGGTGAATTTCATGGCGCCTGCATGAATCGGCTTTGCGAAACATTTCCGTCCGACAGCCCTTGCAAGAAAGGACCCATCGGGAGTTCTACGCCGACGACCGTCAGAACTTAAGCTTCACGGCGCAGGGAGTGAACCAATCCAGCATGAGGAGCTTCGATCCTGAAACGACTGCCACCACTG
Organism: Boseongicola sp. SB0675_bin_26; assembly: GCA_009843725.1. Lineage (GTDB taxonomy): Bacteria > Pseudomonadota > Alphaproteobacteria > Rhodobacterales > Rhodobacteraceae > JAJEFO01. The sequence goes on along the minus strand of VYCX01000355.1, from coordinate 2,134 downwards.
ACAAGCTTGCAGGCATTCGAGGCTGTCTCGCGTCATATGAGCATAAAGCTTGCAGCCGAGGAACTGCTGCTGACCCCAACGGCAATCAGCCACCGTTTGAAGACGCTTGAGACACAGCTTGGACTTCGGCTCTTTTTCCGGTTGAGCAGATCTCTCAAGCTGACGCCCGAGGGTGAGATGTTGCATCCCTTCGTTGCGAACGCTTTTCGCCAACTCAATCAGGGTGTCGCTCAGCTAAGCGTGGACAAAGTCGAGGGCGAACTCGTGCTGACAACGACACGGTCTTTCGCGTGGAGCTGGCTATGTCCTCGGCTGCCGAAGTTCAGCCGGCTTTATCCCGAACTTGAAGTCAAGGTGATCGCCTCGGACACCGTGCTGGACTTTGCGCGCTCAAGCGTGGACATTTCGATAAGGTACACGGGCAATCCTGACCCCGAGCTGCATGCCGCGTGGGTGCTTGATGACTATGTCATGCCGATTTGCTCTCGAAAACTTGGGCGCAAGGTCAAGTCCCCGGCGGATCTGTTGCGGCGGGACTTGTTCGAATATGAATGGATCGGTTTCGAGGAGGGAGATCCGAACTGGAAGGCCTGGTTTGAGTCCGTCGGCGAAAAGGCAGAAGATGTTCGACCAATTGCGTGCTTTAGTGATGAAATCATGTGTATCGAAGCCACGATTGACAACCGGTCTGCTGCTCTTGTCAGTGTCATCGCTGCCTCGCGTGAAATCGAGCGGGGTCGCATCTCGGCGCCGATACCGAAGGTGCTCAAGGATCGCAGCTATTTTCTGATTTGCCCCCAGGAACGCGCCATGTCGGCCAAGATCCGAGCGTTTCAGGATTGGCTGCTTGAAGAAGCGGACTTGTTCCGAGACAGCCCGTATGGACTGAAATACCTTCCCCGGGAACCATCGATTCGTCAGGTACCTGCTGGCTCAGATGCAGCTTGACGGGTCTCGCGCCCGTGCGACCGACGGTGATCGGTATGGCCATGTCTTGGAGACAGGGTGCAGGCCGCTTCAAACGCGCGTTTGCAGGTGCGTCGCCGGATTCGATATCCATTCGTTCAAGATCTTGGACAGGAAGAGGCGCAGCGCGTCGTGCGGAGCAAGGAAGGTGCCGGTCTGAAAGCTCTTCCGTCCGGTCTTTCCCCTTTCACTTCCCAATCGGGACGCTTCGTGTCCCGCTTGGGCGGCCAGGGCGGCACGGACGAGCTTGCCGCTCGACGTTGTGACGGCCTTGGGCGCACTCCTTGCAGCAAAGCATGGAGACGCAATGAACCCTGCCTGGCTCGGGCTTCATGCATGAACTGAACTTTCCTCAGTTGCCAAATTTCGATCGGCAGCGATTCTGCTGACCATGTGAGTGAGACTCCAGATCAGTGAAGCCGGCGTTCCGCAGAAACAACAGAAAAGCACGCACCGTGACCGATTTTGCCAAATTGAGCGCTGCTGAAACCGCCCTCGCGATCCGGGAGCGCCGGGCCTCTGCCACGGAGGTGATGCAGGCCGCCATCGACCGGATCGAGGCCAAAAACCCGAAGCTGAACGCGTTCGTTTTCACGGCTTTTGACGAGGCGCTGGACGCGGCGAAAGACGCCGATGCCGCCGTGGCGCGCGGCGATGCATTGGGGCCGCTGCATGGTGTTCCCATCGCGATGAAAGACCTGTTCGATTTCAAGCGGGGCTGGCCCAGCACCTTGGGCGGAATCCCGCAACTGAAAGAGAACATTGCCGACATGAATTGCGGCTTTGTCGATAGCATGGAGGCTGCGGGCGCAATCCTGGTCGGCAAGACGAACAGCCCGGCAATGGGCTTTCGCGGAACTACCGACAACGCCGAGTTCGGCCCCACGTCGAACCCGTTCGACACCAGCCGCAACGCGGGCGGGTCATCGGGCGGATCGGCGGCGGCGGTGGCCTCGGGCATGCTGGCGGTGGCCGAAGGCACCGATGGCGGCGGCTCCATCCGCATCCCCGCGGCCTGGACAAACACCGTGGGCTATCGCGCTTCGGCCGGGCGCACGCCGCTGCTGGTGCGCCCGAACGCATTCGCCAACACGCTGCCGTACATCTTCGAGGGCACCATCACACGCAATGTCGAGGACGCGATCCTGTGACGTCGGATCCTGCAAGG
>VYCX01000238.1 GCA_009843725.1 Boseongicola sp. SB0675_bin_26 | reverse complement strand
ATATCGCGGAGAGCGATCCCATGCCAGCCAAAATTGGTGAGATATCCGGGCTAGGTTTTCTGCTCCGCCTCGAAGCTCCGCCAAACTCATCCAATATTGAGCGAGTGCTTGGCGCGTGCTCCACCAAGTGCGGCAGTACGACTCTCCATTGTTCACGGAATTTCAGTTGATCAGCACACCTCATTCGGTCGGCCTCCCTGTTGACAGGAACCGCTTTCTCTACAATGTGGCGCGCCGCGTCTTGGCAAATGTAGCCAACCATACCCGGCGTTCTCGCCATCGGCACGCAAAGATGTGACGTGTATGCGCCGAAGAGCTTCCTTCCATTCTTGCGAACCCACGTGCTTCCGCAATACGACGACGTCAAGCGAGTGTCGGCGTATTGGTCCGCGGAATCCGGAGTCGGATCACGGACGCCCGCGATCCCACTCCGCCCTTCGACACTTTTTTGAACCACCTGCTGATTGATCGGCGAGCTAGGCAGATCGAGCATGTGCAAGCAGTCAGTCTATATGAAGGCCTCGACAGACAACCGGTTGTCAATGAACAGATAGTTCCATTCATCATGTTCCTGGGAAAGAAGTGGATAGACAGATTCTTCAGTAACCTCGACAAGGTCGCCTTGGCGTAGAATCCTATACGCGCGGTACCCGTGTTCGAACATAATGGCGAAGGCCTGCGTCGGTTCTATTCTTCTGGCTTCCGGATCGGGCAGGATTTCAATGATCCAAAATGGTTTTGGCTCAAGGCCCAGCAGGCCACGGGCACCCTCAAGGACATGCTGCTCCCAGCCTTCGACGTCGATCATCAAGAGTGTTTTCCCAGACACCCACCTGTGCCCTAGGACGATGTCGTCTAGACTGAACACTGGTACAAACTGGCCAAATGCGCTTCCCCGGTTGAATTGCGCCGAGAGAGAAGCGGTGTCGCGCGAGCCGAAGATCTGGGCAATTCTGGGCGGTGTTCGGCCAGCGGCCACAGGAAGAACTTCCACGTCGTTTGCGAACCCGTTAATGGACAGGTTCTTACACAGGAACTGGCAGTTTGCCGGCTCCGGTTCCAGTGCGATCGTCCTGACGCCCAGGCTTTGGGCCATACAGCAGTAGAACCCGACGTTTGCTCCGACATTTACGAACAGCGAGACGTTTGGCAGCAATTTGCACAACAACTCTCGGTTCGCCGACTCCCACTCGTCTGGGAACGGGAATTTGTCATGTATGAGTTGGAATCCTTCTTTCGTTTCGCGCGGTGGTCGCTTCAGGTTGCGCGTCAAGGTCCGTGACCGAGACTTGTAACGGTGACGAAGGATACGATAGCGATTCATGGCTCGAATTTTCTGAACAAGTTTCTGCATCTTCCTGCTCGTTCTGAAAGGAGGCTATAGCATCTACTGCACTTCTCGCGATGAACGCCAGCGTCCGTTTCGGCAATCACGCCAGAACGACATCGGGACTGTCATTCCACTTTGCATTCCGCATGCATGCATTGCGAATGTCCGCCTCCCAAAGCGCACTTGACCTGTTCTGTATTGCAACTGGATCCAGTAGCAACTCTTGGAAATTCTGTGCAAGGCCGAAATCGCCATAGTCAATCAACGGGCTGCCGATTGACTCCGTCTCGACCGGCATGATTGCCAAAAGTTTTCGCTCCGCATTTCGATCAGCCGGGAAGCAATGCCCAACAATCTGATAGTTGAAACGCCGATGCAGCCTGCTACCAATTGCTAGGAGGTCGAACTTCTCCGAGAGAATGCCTCAGGCGGTGCCGCGATTGAGCAGCCGGAGCATCGTGATCAGCCCAAGGGGACGGTGTTCCTCGTCCAGGACAAAGGCAGCGGAGATCCTGCGCTCCTGCAGTACCGACAAGGCTTCACCCGCTATCGTGTCAGGCGAAAGCGTTACGGAGTCCACTGTCATCACCGCGTCGGCCTGCGCATCGTGGAGCGCTTCCTGCATCGTCGTTCCCGCCATCCTTTCCAAGTAGCGCCTTACGTCACCGTCGGTGATGACACCCAGAAGTCTCTCGCCTTCGATGATGCCCACAATGCCGAAGCCCCGTGCTGACAGTTCATTGATTGCCGAGACCACTGGTGCACCGGATTCGACGAGTGGCAGCTTGTCGGCCTCGTGCATGATCTCTTCGATACGCCTGAGAGCGGATCCCAGCGAGCCTCCGGGATGAAATGCATGGAAGCTGTCAGGGCCAAATCCCTTGCGCTGCAACAGGGCGACTGCGAGGGCGTCGCCGGCCGCCAGTTGCAGAAGAGTCGAGGTTGTTGGTGCCAGATTGTGCGGACAGGCCTCACGGACCTTGGGAAGCACCAATGCCACCGTGGCGGCGCGGGCCAGCGTCCCGCTCACATCGCTGGTCAGGGCGACGAGGGGCACGCGACGACGCTTCGCATAGGCCAGCACGTCGGAAAGCTCGGCCGTTTCTCCGGACCAGGAAAGTGCGAGAATCACGTCCTCGGGCTGGACCATGCCGAGATCCCCGTGGCTCGCTTCGGAAGGATGCAGGAAATAGGCTGGCGTTCCCGTGGACGCAAAGGTCGCAGCAAGCTTCGCGCCGACATGTCCTGACTTGCCGAGACCGGTCACGATCAGGCGACCCTTCATGTTCTCGACGAGATCAAGTGCAGTCTCAATGTCCCCGGCCATGCCATTCACGTCATCCGCCAGAGCGTTCAGGCCGGCAAGATTGCCTCAAGCCCCTCCCTTCAGGGAGGGGTCGCTGACCCCTTCACCAGTCGATCGATTTCAATCAGCTTCTGGAGCAGCCCTCCCATCTGTTCCAGCGGAATCATGTTCGGTCCGTCAGAGGGCGCACGCATGGGCTCCTCATGGGTTTCGATGAAGACAGCCGAAACGCCGACGGCCACTGCGGCGCGTGCCAGCGGCTCGACGAATTCCGCCTGGCCGCCCGACGAATCTCCCCGCGCTCCCGGCAACTGCACGGAATGAGTCGCGTCAAAGACGACCGGGCACCCCGTCTCCGCCATGATCGGAATGCTCCGCATGTCCGAAACCAGCATGTTGTAGCCAAAGCTCGCGCCGCGTTCGGTGAGAATGACCCGTTCATTGCCGGTGGACTCGATCTTCTCGACGATGTTGCCGACGTTCCAAGGCGCCATGAACTGCCCCTTCTTCACGTTGACGGCCGCGCCGGTCTCGCCGGCGGCCAGCAGAAGGTCGGTCTGGCGACAAAGGAAGGCGGGGACCTGCAGGATGTCCACTGCCTCGGCGGCGGGTGCGCAGTGCGCGGTTTCGTGAACATCGGTCAGAGCCGGGCAGCCGAACTCGTCGCGTATCGCGCTCAGGATCGAAAGTCCCTCGTCGATTCCCGGTCCGCGCCGCCCCTTCAGGCCCGACCGGTTGGCCTTGTCGTAGCTTGCCTTGAAGACATAGTCGATTCCGACGTCCTGGCAGAGTCCCAGGAGCCGCTCCGCCAACATCCGTGAATGTTCAATGCTTTCAAGCTGGCAGGGACCCGCGATCAGGACGAGCGGCCTCGTGTGGCCGAAAGTCGCGTTTCCCGCGCTGACCTCCCTCATGCAATGCCCTCCCGCTGCATGATCTCCTCGATGAGAGGTATATCCGAGGGATTGTTCAACTCCCAGAAGGCACGCCCACGCGCTTCGACCTCGACACATCGAACGGGAATTCCGAATTCAAGGAAGCGCAGTTGTTCAAGGCCTTCCGCCGCTTCGAGCGCACCAACCGCCAGACCGGCATATCGTCTGAGCGCTTCGGGGCGATAGGCGTAGCAGCCGACATGGTGAAAGGTTTGCGTGCCGGACTTTCCGTTCCGGTCACCAAAGGGCAGCACTTCCTTCGAAAAGTAAAGCGCGTCGCCGCCCTGGCTGAACACGGCCGTCGTCGCGCCGACCCGACCGGCATCCCGGTCTGCGCGGAGCGAGGCGAGATGATCTTTCTCCGTCTTGAGGACAGGCGTTGCGACCTGAACGGCGAGGTCTCTCATGGCCCCGGACAGCGCCTCGACATAGTGCGGCGGTGTCAGCGGCGCATCGCCCTGGAGGTTGATCACGACGTCAGGTTCATCATCCAGCATCCGAAGGGCTTCCGCGCAACGCTCCGTCCCGTTTCTCGGGCGCTCGGACGTGATCATCACGTCCGCTCCGAACGCTTCCGCGGCATCGGCAATGCGCTGGTCGTCGGTCAGGACGTATACGGCGCTGATGTCAGCAACCTGGCAGGCCACCTCCCAGCTCCTCTGGATCAGCGGTCGGGCATTGCCGGTTGCGCCTCTGAGCAATGCCAATGGCTTGCCCGGAAAACGGACAGATGGGTAGCGTGCCGGGATGAAGATGACGTTCCGCAAATGACCCTCGCTTTCTGAACCGCTTGCACGAAACACTTGGTGAGGCAACCGGGATTGCGCACGCCGATCCGGACCGAATAGCCAATCAGCAATGTGCCAACTCTCACACAGGAACCGATCCGGCATCATGTGCTGACTGCAACATGGAAACCAAGGTTCGACGGCACTTTCCGGCATCCGTGAATCATCGAGACCGCCGGTCGCAGCAGCAATTTAAGTTGGCCTATCTGTTACGGATGCCTGTTTAAGCCAAACGTGCATTGCTTAAATAGTGCGCCCGCTGCATGGTCCGCGCATGAACACGGACTTCGAACGCCAAAGACTGGGACGATTTGTCGAAACGGCTGCAGCGGGGGAAACGGTACGCGCCTTTGTGCCGCCGCCGTTGCCGCCGACACCTCCCATTGATCTTCTATCATTGATGGAACCGCTTGGCTCGGCAGAGCGTGCCTTGGGCCGCCTTGACGGGTTCATCACGCTCCTGCCGCATCAGGAGTTCTTTCTCTATATGTACGTCCGCAAGGAGGCGGTTCTGTCGTCCCAGATCGAAGGGACGCAATCGACTCTCTCGGATCTGCTGCGTTTCGAAGCCGAGGCGCAGGCCGGAGCGCCCATCGATGACATTCGCGAGGTTTCAAACTATGTCGATTCGATGATGTACGGGCTGAAACGACTGGAAGCCTTGCCTCTGTCACTCAGACTCATCAGGGATATGCATGCCAGACTTCTGCAAAGTGGTCGCGGCGAGACAAAGAACCCTGGCCAGTTCCGACGCTCGCAGAACTGGATCGGAGGGACCAGGCCAGGAAACGCCCTTTTCGTACCACCTCCCGTAACCGAGATGGACGCATGTCTTGGAGACCTCGAGCGATTTGTGCACGAAGAGACGTCACGGCTGCCAGCCTTGATCAAGGCCGGGCTTGTCCATGTTCAGTTCGAGACAATCCATCCATTCCTGGACGGCAACGGTCGGATAGGCCGACTGATCGTAACGCTGTTCCTCTGCGCGGAGGGCGTATTGCGCGAACCGCTCCTCTACCTGAGCCTGTTCTTGAAGGCCAACCGCGCTGACTACTATCGCCTGCTTCAGGAAGTCAGGGAGAACGGCGCCTGGGGGGCGTGGCTGGAGTTCTTCCTGGCCGGTGTTGCCGAAACAGCCAACCAGGCCTTTGAAGCCGGAACGCGTATAGTTGACCTCTTCAAGGCGGATCGGAAGCTCATCACGCAAGAAAGCGATCGAGCCGGTTCGGCACTGCGCATTCACGACCATTTCCAGCAGAGCCCGTATTTGACTGCCAGCCAGTTGGTGGAACGCACTGCCCTCTCGGCCCCGACCGTCAATGCCGCGCTCGCAGACCTGGAACGCCTTGACATCGTCGACGAAGTCACCGGTCGGCGTCGGGGCCGCGTTTTTGGATATCGTCCTTACCTCGCGATCCTGAGCGAAGGCACCGAACCGCTCGCCAATGTTTCGGCTGTGTAGGACGAAAGGGACCGGCTGCGGACAGGCCCGGAAAGGCCTTCCGACAATCGGCTTGCAACGCCACGGAACACGCGTGCAGTTTCGACTGCCATTTCACGAAGGGGCGGCCCATGTCCCGAACCTCTGTCCGCGCCCACGTCTCGGCCACCGGCCAGGAACCCGGAAACCAGATCAAGGAGATCGAGGCTGCGGTCCTCGGCGTTGCGCCTCACCAAATCGTCCGGATCAGTGTCCGCACATCGCCATTTGCGCTCCTGGGCATGGCCAGAGGCTTGCCCGGAATCCGGACGGATGGGTAGCGTGCCGGGATGAAGATGACGTTCCGCAAATGACCCTCGCTTCCTGAACCGCTTGCACGAAACACTTGGTGAGGCAACCGGGACCGCGCGCGGCAGGTCCCTTTGGGTTCGTTTCGGTCCTTTCCCGCCACCGCGCGACGTTTCCCATTGATGCACAACAGGCAGGGCACCAGGCAGGCAAGACCACGTCTTCACCAACAGTCAGGACTTTGGAAACGCCACGGGTCAGCATGGCCGGACCCGGTCGCATTGCATCATCGGCCGTTGGTTGCTCGACGGGTTCCGTTGCCTGCCAAACCGACGACGGAGTCAATCGAGGTCAAGGGCTTGAACAGGATGGAACCGTCCCATCCCACTGCGCGACATTCTTGTCACCGGCAGGGCAGGCTGCCCAAGTTCGGGCAGAACGTGCCGGAGTGTGGCCCGATGCCGGTTGGTTGACCCGAGACGAAGAGAAAGGGCGCCGCCGCTCCTTTCGACCATGTCTCCTTGATGGAGAAGCGGTACCCGAACCGGATTCCGTGTCTGCCACGGGAGCCAGATTGCGGAGAAATGATTCAAGCTTGGGAATTGCACGGGAGTCGCGCGCGAGGCTCTTGTCCTGGAGGCAGAAACCCTGGTCCGGATCGGCCCCAGGCTGCCTGAGTCGGCGGGGCTGCTCCTATGTGCCGCGTTCGGCCCGAAACCCCGTTGCAACAACGAATTTCTCACGTGAATCCGCGCGGCTCGCCGGGGGCTTCATGTTGACGACCTTGGCGAATCGCCGCTTCAGCACCACCTGCAGGCTGGAGTCCGGCCCGCCGGCCAGCACCTTGGCGACAAAGGTTCCACCTTCGTCGAGCACGTCGAATGCTAGATCGGACGCCGCTTCGCAGAGTGCCATGATCCTTGCATGGTCGGTCTGCCGGTGTCCGGTCGAATTCGCCGCCATGTCCGACATCACGACGTCGGCCTTGCCGCCAAGCCAGTCCCGGACACGGTCGTCCGCGCCTTCGGACAGAAAGTCCAGCACGTGGATTTCCGCTCCCGGAATCGGGTCGACCTCCTTCATGTCGATGCCGGTGACTCGTCCAACCGGCTTGCCTCGCTGTCCGCCGAGCGCATTCACGCGTCTTGCCGCAACCTGGCACCAGCCGCCCGGAGCAGACCCGAGGTCCAGCACCCGCGCGCCCGGCTTCAGGAACCGGTGCTTGTCGTCGATTTCGATAAGCTTGTAGGCCGCCCGCCCCCGATAGCCCTCCGCTTTCGCGCGGTTCACATACGGGTCGTTCAGTTGCCGCTCAAGCCAGCGGGTGGAGGACAGCTTCCGTCGCCGGGCCGTCGTGACGCGCACTTTCAGGTCGCGTTCCGCTCGTCCGCTTGTCTGCCGTGCCATGAGTTTCACTGAACCAGAACGTGCAGGATTTGCAAGACGCGACGCCTGGACCGGCCGCCTGTCGCCGATGCTCCGTGAGATTCGGTGCGCTCTCTTTCCGCGTTCTGCCGACCCGATCGGAAAGTCCGGGCGACGCGGAGCCGCGGAACTCAGACTTGTCCGAGCACTTCCCTCACGTAGCGCCGGGTTTCGCGGTACGGAGGAACTTCGCCAAATTTCTTCACCGCGTAAGGCCCGGCGTTGTAGGCGGCAACCGCCAGCCGCCATGACCCGAAGACGCGATACTGTTCGGCCAGATAACGTGCGCCACCCTCAAGGTTCTGGACCGGATCGCGGGGGTTGATGCCAAGAGACCTGGCGGTTGCAGGCATGAGCTGCGTCAATCCGATGGCCCCCCTGCTGGAACGGGCGTCCGCGTCCCACCTGGACTCTTTCATGACCAGCCGAAGGAACACGTCTTCCGGGATGCCGTGGCGCCACGCCAGCTCGCAAGCGACCCTCAGGAATTGCGGCGAATCCGCGACGGGCCTCTCTTTCAGAGCCGTCACTTCCGGGCTTCCTGATGTGCATGCGTCCCGAAGTCTCGGCCGAAGCGAACTGATATGCTTCGCAGCAAATGACTCCAAGGTCGCAACCTGGCGCTTGGACAATCCCGCCCCGTCCTCGGACGCCGGCGTCTCCGCTGCGACGGGAAATGCCAGCGCCAGACACAAAGCAAGGAATGCTTTGCTTATTGAGGCAAGTCGGTGCAAGAAATCCCCCCAAGGGTTCCATGCCGTGAAGGTCGCAACATAGCCTTGGGGCCCGGTACGGGCAACGGGCAGGCATTGACGATTCAAAATGCTGTGGCAAAAGGGTCACAATGAGCAAAGTCGCCATTGTAACCGGAGCCTCCCGCGGGCTTGGGGCCGCACTTGCCGAGGCGTTGGCCAAGGACCATCACGTCATAGCCATTGCACGAACGTCCGGGGGTCTCGAAGATCTCGACGACCGCATCCGCGCCGCAGGCGGAAGCGCGACGCTTGTGCCCGTCGATCTGGCCGATTCCGACGCCTGTGCGGCAGTGTGCCGCAGCATACGGGAGCGATGGGGGCATGCCGATCTGTGGGTGCATGCGGCAGTCCATGTCGCGCCGCTGGCGCCCGCCGCACATCTCGATCCCAAGGACCTGGCGAAGTCCCTGGAAACCAATGTCGCTGCAACGGCCACGCTGATCGCCTGCCTGGCCCCGCTCCTTGAGGCCGCCGAAGACGGCACGGCGGTCTTCTTCGACGATCCCCGCGCGGGCGAGCGGTTCTTCTCCGCGTACGGCGCGACGAAGGCGGCCCAGGTCTCGCTTGCCAGATGCTGGGCTGCGGAAACCGCACGCACAGGTCCGCGCGTCATGATCCTCTCGCCACCGCCCATGCCGACCGCGACCCGGGCAAGGTTCTTCCCGGGCGAGAACAGGAGCGCCTTGACCCCGCCCGGTGCCGCCGCGCTCGGCATCCTGGCCGCCATAGGGTGACCGGTCGGGACATGCCCCTGACGCGTTCCGCTCCTCGCCCGGCAGGAACGCCTGCCGCGGACCCGATCCTGTCGGGAGATTCGGGCGCATGGCGGCAAGGGCGACAGCCGCGCCTTGTCCGGCGCGACGCGCTCCCCTAAAGCAGTGGCATGCGCATTCTCATAACCAATGACGACGGCATCAATGCACCAGGCCTCCGGGTTCTGGACGAAATCGCACGCGAAATCGTCGGCGAGGACGGCGAGGTCTGGACCGTGGCGCCCGCATTCGAGCAGTCGGGCGTCGGACATTGCATCAGCTACACGCATCCCACGCTTCTGTCCGAGTTCGGCCCGCAATGCTTCGCCGCCGAAGGGTCACCGGCCGATTGCGTTCTCGCGGGGATTCATCAGGTCATGAAGGATGCGCCGCCCGATCTCGTGCTTTCGGGCGTGAACCGGGGCAACAATGCAGCCGAGAACGTCCTCTATTCCGGCACCCTGGGAGCGGCCATCGAGGCGGCACTGCAGGGCATTCCCGCGATCGCGCTCAGCCAGTTCTTCGGACCGGAAAGCGCCAAGCTGGAGAACCCGTTCGAAGCCGCCCTGGAGCACGGGGCCGCGACCGTGCGAAAGCTCCTGAAGGACGGGATCTGGGAGGACGAATCCTATCGGGTCTTCTACAATGTCAACTTCCCGCCGAATTCCGCAGCCGCTGTCCGGGGCGTCCGGGTCACGTCCCAGGGCTGGCGCGAGGGAACCAGATTCGGAATCGAGCCGCACCGCTCGCCGTCGGGCCGCATGTTCCTCTGGGTCAAGGGCGGCCCTCAGCACACGCGGACGGAGCCTGGAACGGATGTGGCCGCGAATCTTGACGGATACATCTCGGTGACCCCGCTTCGGGCGGACCTGACGGCCCATGACGTGATCGAGACCCTGCGTGGCCGGCTCGATTCATGACCCTCAAGGACGAGCAGCGCATGCAGTTCGTGTTTTCGCTCCGCCAGCACGGGGTGACGGATGCGCGCGTCCTTGAAGCCATGGAGACGATTGACCGGGGGGACTTCGTGAAAGGCATCTTCGCCGAGCGAGCCTATGAGGACACGCCGCTTCCGATCGCTTGCGGCCAGACGATCAGCCAGCCAGCCATCGTTGGCCTCATGACGCAGGCGCTTGCCGTCGCCCCGCGCCACAAGGTGCTGGAGATCGGCACCGGATCGGGCTACCAGGCGGCCGTCCTCAGTCTGCTGGCGCGCCGGGTCTACACGGTCGACCGGCACGGGCGGCTGGTCCGCGAGGCGCGGGAGGTCTTCGATCGCCTGGGACTGGCCAACATCACGGCAATGACCTCGGATGGAACCCGGGGATTCCCCGAACAGGCGCCGTTTGACCGGATCATCGTGACCGCGGCCGCTGAGGACCCGCCAGGACCGCTCCTTGCCGAGCTGAAGACCGGGGGCATCATGGTCGTGCCCGTGGGCCGGTCCGACGCAGTGCAGGTCCTGATCAAGGTCACCCGGACCGAAACCGGATTCGATTACGACGAGCTCCTGCAGGTGCGTTTCGTGCCGCTCATCGAGGGCATGGGCGAAGGATAGGGCCGGACCTGGAGAGGACGTCCCGCGCCGGCAGCGTGCATCAGCGTCGGGCAAAAGGCGGCATCAGTGCGGCCGGCCGTTTTTTGTTGGCGTGGATCGGGCAATCAATGCTATGGTGCGGACAGTGTCGCGACAGTGAAGTACAGGCAGGTGCGCCACGCGACATTGCCGACGGTCCGGAGATGGTTGCGGCATCAGGTGCGAGGAGCAGCGACATGACTCATTTGGCGATTCCGATTCGGCTGGCTGTCCTGCTGTCCGGCACGATGGCGCTTGTCGCCTGCAGCGGCGACGGTCTTCGCAGTTTCGATTTCGACTTCCGGGGAGCGGCCGGGCAACTGGACACGACGGATGCCGTGCGTGCCGCCATCGGTTCCGCACCGACGTCCGACAATCAGGGCGGGAGCCTCTCGCCGACGCGCAACGGGCCGGATGCCGCCGCTGGCTCGGCAAGCGTTGTTGAACTCGCCGGTTCGGCGATAGAAAGGGCCGACGGAACATCCGGAGCTTCACCGGCCTCGGTTCCCGTGCGCCATCGGGTGGCTGCCGGAGAGACCGTGTTCACGATTGCGAGGCACTATGGCGTGTCGGCCGAAAGCGTCTCCGAGAGGAACGGGCTTGGCCCCAGCCCCGAGCTTCGGGTCGGCCAGTACCTGGTGATTCCGCCGGCGGAAGCCGCTGGAGCCATAGAGACCACGACGGTCGCGACGCCGGGATCAGGATCCGAAACGCCGTTGCCGCCGTCGGCTTCGAAGCCCCTGCCATCCACCGCGATTGCGGCGGCGGCGCCATCGGCGAGACCAGCAGCGCTTGAGGACGAGCAAACGGCCGCCTCGGACAGTTCCCGCCTCAGGATGCCGGTTCAGGGCAGCATCGTGCGGCCCTTCCAGAAGGGCTCGAACGAAGGCATCGGGATTTCGGCGGCAGCCGGCACAGTCGTTGTCGCTGCCGATGCGGGCACTGTCGCCGCGATCACGCGCGATACCGATCAGGTGCCGATCCTGGTGCTTCGCCATGAAGGCAGCCTGCTGACGGTTTATGCTGGCCTGGACAATATCGCGGTTGAAAAGGGTGACAGGGTCGGGCGTGGCCAGAAAATCGCGGTCGTGCGCGACGCGAATCCGCCGTTCCTGCACTTCGAGGTGCGCGAGGGCTTCAACAGCGTGGACCCCGGCCCCTACCTGAACTAGCGCGGGCTTCCCTGTCGGGACAGACCCTTGCGCGGCGGTTGCCGTACGGGAGCCGTGGCCGCGGGCTGGCCTTCCGTGCCAGCTCCGTTCGCAATCTTCAGCCATTCCGAACTGCCGGAACGTGCGGTCGCATGCTGCCAGGGACCGGGAGGCCCGACGGGCAGCGCATTCCCCCCCTGCATGGCACCAGCCACGAAGAGAATGGCTACCGGGTCGCGATCATGCCGACGATTTCGTAGGTTCTCGCAAGAACGGGTGCAGCGACCTCGCGAGCACGGGCCGCGCCTTCGCCCAGGATGCGGTCGATCTCGGCAAGATCATCCAGAAGGCGGTTCATCTCGCCCGTGATGGGTGCCATGGTCTCGACCGCAACCTCGGCGAGATGCGGCTTGAACTTGCCCCATCCCTGGCCGGCGACCTCGGTCATCACCGCATCCGGAGACTGCCCCGTCAGGCCGGCATAGATGTCGATCAGGTTGCGGGCTTCGGGCCGTTCCTCCAGTTCGTCGTAGGTCTCGGGCAGGGGGTCCGCGTCGGTTCGCGCTTTCCGGAACTTGAGGGCGATCGTGTCGGCATCGTCCGAGAGGTTGATCCGGCTCATGTCCGAGGCATCGCTCTTTGACATTTTCTTCGTGCCGTCACGTAGGCTCATCACCCGCGTGGCCGGACCTTCGATCATCGGTTCGGTAATCGGAAAGA
>VYCX01000062.1:11610-12501 GCA_009843725.1 Boseongicola sp. SB0675_bin_26 | reverse complement strand
AAGTGAATCCAGGCACCCGTAACTGCGACCATTTCGCCGAACTGGTGGAAGGGGCGAATCTTGAGTTGGAAGCGGACTTGAAGGCCGAGATCGAACGTCGGCTGCCGGTCGGCTGGTGCCATGGCGACCGTTATTCCACGCGGCAGTGGACCGGACCGCAAAAGTACTGCTGACGATCCACGAATGATCCGACAGACTTCCAGGCACGAATCTGTGCTCGCGGGTGATCTGCCACGGGCACCGGTCAGCCAGAATGTCCCGAGGGATTCAGGTGCGCCAATGCACAGAATTGGTTCGCGCTTCGCTGCCTCGATCGAATCGAGGAGCCGCCGGAAGACCTTCACGTCAGACTGGTGCCAGTGACGATGGTGTCACGGCGCAGTCACGGTCGTTGTCGCATCTGTTCGGGCAGCCAGGTCGCAAGGTCCGGAACGGCGATCAGCACGAAGACCATCAGGACCATGATCACGAACATCGGGATCGCGGACTTCGCGATGAAGTTCATCTCGTGATGCGTCATCCCCTGGAGCACGAACAGGTTGAAGCCGATCGGCGGCGTGATCTGCGCCATTTCAACCACCACCACGATAAAGATGCCGAACCAGATGAGATCTATTCCGGCGTCGCGAATCATCGGCTCCACGACAGCCATCGTCAGCACGACCGAGGAAATGCCGTCGAGAAAGCAGCCTAGGATGATGTAGAAGACCAGAAGCACCATGAGCAGCTCGAACCGCGAAAGCTCCCACTGTGCGATGAGATCGGCGAGTCCGCGTGGCAGCCCCGTGAACCCCATCGAGAGCGAGAGGAACGCGGCGCCCGCAAGAATCAGTGCAATCATGGCGCTCGTCCGGGTCGCTCCCATCAGGCTTTCGGTGAAGGTCTTCCAGT
>VYCX01000062.1:0-11600 GCA_009843725.1 Boseongicola sp. SB0675_bin_26 | reverse complement strand
CCCTGGCTGGCAGCGAGGAGCAGGCCTCCGATCACGCCGAATGCCGCGGCTTCGGTGGCTGTGGCATAGCCGAGGTACATCGAGCCGATGACCACGAGGATCAGGCAGATCACCGGAATCAGAAAGCGCGAATTCGCGACGCGCTCGGAAAACGTCATCGGCGGCTCGGCATCCGGCTTCCAGGACCGCGACACGCGGCTGTAGATCGCCACGTACGCCATGAACATCGCGGCCAGCACGAGGCCCGGCACGATTCCGGCAAAGAAGAGCTTGGAGATCGATTCGTTGATCGTGACCCCGTAGACGATGAGGGTCAGCGATGGCGGGATCATGAGGCCGAGCGTGGCGGCGCCTGCAAGAGTGCCGATGACCACTGGCTCCGGATAGTTCCGCTTCCTGAGTTCCGGAATGGACATCTTGCCGACCGTGGTCAGCGTTGCCGCCGAAGATCCCGAGACGGCCGCGAAGACGGTGCAGCCGACGATGTTGGTGTGGACAAGGCCGCCCGGCAGCGACTTCATCCACGGGCTTAGGCCGCGGAACATGTCCTCCGACAGGCGGGTTCGGTAGAGGATCTCTCCCATCCAGATGAACAGGGGCAGCGCGGTCAGCGTCCATGAGGAGGAGGAGGACCAGATCGTCGTCAGCATCGTGTCGCCAACTGGCCTGGTCGTGAAGAGTTCCATTCCGACCCACGCAACGCCGATCAGCGAGAGGCCGACCCAGACTCCTGATCCCAGCAGCAGGAAGAGCACGAAGAGGAACAGGACGATGATCGAGGCGTCTTCCATGAACTACCCTCCCGATCCTTGCCCGATCCGGTCCCGCGAAATGCGGTGCTCGCCCTTGAAGATCAGGTTGAAAAGATTGTCCGTGAGCGCCACGGCGAAGATGATTGCTCCGGCAAGAACAAAGCTCTGGGGAATCCAGAGTTCGGTTCGGTCCTGGCCCTGGCTGATGTCATTGAATTTCCAGGACCAGTAGACGAAGCGTACGGCAAAATAGACGAAATACCACGCCGTTACTGAGCCGATTGCAAAGCACCAGACTTCGAGGAGACGCCTTCCGCGAGGGGACAGCGCGTTCAGCACTATCGAGACCCGGATATGGCTGCCCCGGCTGAGGGCATTTGCAAACGCAAGAAACGACGCGGCGGCCATGAAGTAGCCGGCATATTCAGGCGCGCCCGGAAAGACTTCGCCCGTCCAGCGCGCGAGCATCTGGAGCACGATAAGGCACAAGATGGCAACGAGGCAGCAGGCGGCAAGAACGCCTGCCGCAACGTAGATCGAATCAAGGGCACGGCGGACAAGTGTCATGGCGGCATGCCCTCGCGGACTTCCGGCAGGCGCGGCGAGGGCCACCTGATTCCTGCCGCGCCGCCTGCACTGTCCGGACCAAGGTGCCCTCCTTTCGGGCGCGTCGGGCCCCCTGGAGCGATTCTCGGCGGCCGTTGCGTCCTTGCCGCAATTGCAGGCGGCCGAGCCGCTCCCGCGGAGATCGCCCAAGCAACCCCGGCGCCGGACAACCAATCCCGGTCAACCGGGCAATTCAAAGGGCCCACCTCTGCCGACACTTTCACCTCGTTCAAAATAGGTGTGAACGGGCGCGAAAAGCGCGCCCGTTCGTCTTGGTCACTTCAGCGACATGAACCTGTCGACGATTGCCTGACCGTCAGCACCGGCGGCTTCGAGCCATTCGGCGGTCATGACTTTGCCGATTTCCTGCAGTTCCGCTTTCATCTGGTCAGATGCGGGCGCGACCGTCATGCCGCCGTCCCGAAGGCCTTGAAGCGTGAAGCCGGTGTACTCCTTGGCTCTCCAGTTGCCGGCATACTCGGCAAGCCCCGCACAGGCATTGATGACATTCTTGTTCTGGTCCGAAACGCCGTCCCAGACACCGGAGTTCACCATGACATAGTTGCGCGGCAACCATGCATCCACTTCGTAGAAGTAGTTCAGAGATTCCCAGACTTTCCGGTCATAGCCAGTGGAGCCCGACGAAACCATCGCGTCAGCCACGCCGGTGGCAAAGGCCTGGCTGATCTCGGCCGCCTCGATCGTGACCGGCAGCATGCCTGTCAGTTCCGCAAGACGCGAGGTTGCATTGTTGTACGAACGGAACTTGATGCCCTTCATGTCCGCGACCGAACTCACGGCATCGCGGAAATAGAGACCTTGGGGTGGCCATGCCACGGAATAGAGAAGGTGCAGGCCCTGGTCGGCCAAGGTCTCCGAGATGGTCGGTTTCGCGGCTTCCCAAAGCTTGTCGGCATCGTCGAAGCTGGTTGCGAGGAACGGCACGGAGTCGACGCCGAACAGAGCGTTCTCGTTCTGATGGCCAGAGAGCAGGCGCTCTCCGATCGGCACCTGGCCAGTCTGGATCGCACGCTTGATCTGGGCTCCGGGGAAGAGGCTTCCGCTCGGGTGGGTCACGATCTCGATCTCGCCACCCGTGCCGGTCGTCACGCACTTTGCGAACTCGGCACCGGTCACCGAGTGGAAATTGGAGCCGGAATAGGCCATGGGCATGTCCCATTTCTCGGCCATGATTGGCGTCGCGGTCATGGTCAGCGCGACCGTTCCCGCAGCCAGTAGTGTCATTGATTCGGACATCTGGTTCTCCTGGGTGAATCACGTCGGATGACGTACATCTGCGTATCGTGCAGGGGAATAGGGGGTCAGGTCAAGATTTGGTTGCCGTCCTGCCACAAGTTGTGAAACCAGACGACCCGTCCGGGGCCCGCCCGTAAGCCCGACATGATCGTGGCCGAAGGCCATCAAGGCTCCCGCGACGCCCGGAACAGGGCCAATCAGCGGCGTGCTGTCGGCGACCGAAGGGCGGTGTCCCATCCATTCGACGGTGTCCTTCCAGGCGATGCCCGGCATGGCTTTGCGAATCTGTCTTTCGAGCAGCCTGAAAGGCGCTCGTGACGGCGGCGCATCCAGGCCGCCGAACTCGACAACGCCGGCAAGCCGCAGGCGGCCTTCCATGGGAGTCGCCACGAACTTGGCGGCGGCAATCATGACGGGTGACCGTGGCATGATCGTGGGTTCCCAGAGTTCCAGGTGATAGCCCCGTTCACTCTCGATAGGCACCTTGACCCCGAGCTTTCGGGACAGCGACCCGGACCATGCGCCTGCCGCAAGCACGACCGTGTCGCACCACACCGTCTCGCCGTCGACGCGCAGGCCGCTGACCTTGCCGTTCTCCTGAATCACGTCAGTGGCCTCTCCGATCAGGAGGCGTGCGCCCTGCGCTTCCGCATGTCTTGCCAGATCCTTCACGTAGCGACCGGGATCGCTGACCCGCCCGTGGTTCGGGCATTTGACCCCGAAGCCGATCGACGGGCCAAAGGCCGAATCGTAGTCGCGCAATTCAGCGCCTTCGAGCTCCTCCCACGTGTATCCGTGTTCCGCCCGGATCTGCCAAGCGAATGAATCGCCCTCGAAATGTGCACGGTCACGATAGAGGAAGACATAGTCCGCGGGGCAAATCCACTTCTCGGCACCGGTGTTTCTTGCCAGATCCTGATGCTCGGCCAAGCTGTCGCCTACAATTCGCGCCATCGCGGCAGCCCGCCGGCGGACGTCACTTGCATTCGCGTGGCCCAGAAAGCGCGCCAGCCAGGGCACGAGGCGCGGCAGATACTGCCACTTGAGAAAGAGGGGCTGGTCGCGACCGACGAGCAGGCCGGGCACGCTTCTGAGCAGTCCTGGCACGGAGACCGGGATGATGCCATTGGATGCAAGGACTCCGCCGTTGCCGTGACTGGCGCCTTCGGCAGGCCCCTTCCTGTCGATCAGGATGACGTCATGCCCGTCGCGGAGGCACCAGATGGCAGTCGACACGCCGACAATCCCGGCGCCGATGATCGCGACAGTCTTTCGGGAGTCTTCCACTGCTGCAGCACCTCCGCCGCCTTCGGCGCCGAGCCTGCAACAATGCAGCCTGGCTTGCAAATTCTCTCCGGCGCATCTGCACCTGATTCAGGGCGAACTTGCAAGTGAACGCCAAGACTTCGTTGCGCCCTTTGGCGGAGGCTTGCCGCCGGAGTGCCTGAGACGCCGGGCCGTTTTGGAGGCCCGGAGGGCGAATGACGGTCTGGCTTCCTGCGGGCGTGACGGCACGGTCCTTGATGCGGGCTGCGTCGTCGAATTCACGTTGCCCGACCCATGTCCTCCAGATGGCAGCGCATCGCATTGCTCGCCACGGCGTTGAGCCCATTTCCACTCCGTGCTTCATTGCCGAAGATGGTTGGTGAATAGACGTGCAGGCGTTTGGCAGCAGCGAATCGCGGTTTTCAGGGAGGGCAGCGGTCATGATAAAGGGCGGCAAATCGGTTTACGGGGCTGCCGTCGGCATCCTCATGCTCGAAGCCCGCTTCCCGCGCATCCTGGGCGACATGGGCAACGCGGGCACATGGGCCTTTCCGGTGCTCTACAAGGTCGTGCGCGACGCGTCGCCGGACCGTGTGGTCCGGCAGGGGGCGAAAGGGTTGCTGGACGCATTCAGGTCGGCGGCGCAGGAACTTCAGGCGGACGGTGTGGACGGGATTACCACGAATTGCGGGTTTCTCTCGATTTTCCAAGACGAGCTGTCCGCGGCCGTCGACATTCCCGTGCTGACCTCGTCTTTGATGCAGCTTCGCACCATCAACGCACTGCTGCCGTCAAGCCGTCGAGCGGGCATCCTCACCGTCTCGCGCTCATCCCTGACCGAAGCGCATCTGGCGGCCGCAAGAGTGCCCGAGGGCACGCCCATCGGCACGACCGAGGGCCGGGCGCATTTCACGGAAGCCATCCTGGGCAATTCACCGGAGCTTGATCCAGCGGCGGCCGAGGCTGACAACGTGGCCGCCGCTGAAGACCTGGTTGCGGAACATCCCGACACAGGTGCAATCGTGCTCGAATGCACCAACATGACGCCTTACGCGGCTGCGGTCCGAAACGCCACGGGACTTCCGGTCTTCTCGCAAGTGAGCTTCGTGAACTGGTTTCAGTCCGCGTTGTCCCCGCCGGACTGGCCGCGCAGAACCTGAGACCCACGCACCGCGTTTCACGCGATCATGGTCGTTTCGCACGTCGCAGGCGTGCCAGGTCAACATGCGCAAGGGATGTGCTGCAGAACGCTTGCCCAAGGCACCTCGCGCCGCCACACGCCGATGACGCTGCCTTGTTTCACGAGTGCTGGACAAAGGCCTCTAGTCCGCGCCCCGGTATGGCTCGACATACTGAAGCGCCATGTCCCACGGAAAGAATATCCAGGTGTCCTGGCTGACGCCGGTAATGAACGTGTCCACCTGCTGTTCGCCCATGGGCTTGGCGTAGACCGTGGCGAAGTGAGCCTTCGGGTAGTGTCGCCGGACGAGTTCAAGCGTCTGGCCGGTATCGACCAGATCGTCGACGACGAGTATGCCCGCACCGTCCCCCATCATTTCCGCGTCCGGCGACTTCAGGATCTGCGCATCGGATTGCGACTGGTGGTCGTAGCTCTTCACGCTGATTGTATCCACAATTCGAATGTCGAGCTCGCGAGCCACGATCATCGCTGGCGCCATGCCGCCACGCGTGATCGCCACGACGGCCTGCCACCTGCCATCAAGCGGCCCACGCCCATCCAGCCGCCAGGCAAGCGCACGTGCGTCGCGATGCATCTGGTCCCAACTGACGTGGAAACCCTTCTCGTGCGGCAGGCGTTCGGTCATGATCTGTCCTGCCGGTCAGATGGCGGGAACGTCTCCGGCCGGCGCGACCTGCTTGCCCGACATCTGTTCCTCGGAGGACGGCATCGCCCGGGTCCGGTCAGGCATTGCCTTGAAACCGAAGCCGCTCTTCCAGCGTCATGCGGCATCATTCCCTGCCTTCGTAGGTCATGTCCGGAGCGTCGAGCGCCTTCATGCCCACAACATGGTAGCCGGAGTCCACGTGATGAACCTCGCCCGTGACGGCCGAACCCAGATCGGAAAGAAGGTAGAGCGCGGCATTGCCGACATCCTCGATGCTCACGTTGCGCCTCAGCGGGGAATTGTACTCGTTCCATTTCAGGATGTAGCGGAAGTCGCCGATCCCGGATGCCGCCAGAGTCTTGATCGTGCCCGCGCTGATGGCATTGCAACGGATGCCGTCCTTGCCGAGATCCTCGGCAATGTAGCGCACGCTCGCTTCCAGCGCGGCCTTGCAGACCCCCATCACGTTGTAATGCGGCATCACCCGCTCGGCCCCGTAGTAGGTCAGGGTCAGCAGCGAGCCGCCATCAGGCATGATCTCCGCGGCCCGCTTTGCGATCGCGGTGAAGGAATACACCGATATGTCCATCGACATGAGGAAGTTGTCACGGCTCGTGTCGACATAGCGGCCACGCAGCTCGTTCTTGTCGGAAAACCCGATCGCGTGAACGACGAAGTCAAGTTTGCCCCAGCGTTTCTCAAGCTTCTTGAACAGGGCGTTCACGTCGTCCATGTCCGCCACGTCGCAAGGCAGGACGATGCTCGATCCCAGCTGCGCGGACAAAGGTCCGACGCGCTTCAGCAGCGCTTCGCCCTGGTATGAAAACGCAAGTTCGGCGCCTTGATCGGCGACCGCCTTGGCAATTCCCCAGGCGATCGACCTCTCGTTGGCCAGTCCCATGATCAGGCCCCGTTTGCCTGTCATAAGCCCTGCGGACATATTTTGATCCTCGCCCCGTTTACCGTGCAGTGGGTCTATGCGATCACGTCAGATGCATCAAGGGCGTGAAGGCGGGCATGATGGACAGAAGCGGAATATTCGAAGGCGATGACCCGATGGCCATTGTGAGCCGTTGGCTGAACGAGGCGGAAGGGACCGAACCGAACGATCCGAGCGCAATGGCCCTAGCAACGGTGGACGAGTCCGGTCTGCCGAATGTGCGCATGGTATTGCTCAAGGGGATCGAGAATGGCGCCTTCGTATTCTACACAAACTACGGCAGCGTGAAGGCGCGGGAGCTCGAGAAATCCGAAAGGGCGGCTTTCGTCCTCCACTGGAAGAGCCTCCGCCGTCAGGTCAGGGTGCGTGGCTCCGTAACTGTCGAGGACGGTGCGGCCGCCGACCGATACTTCGCCACTCGGGCGGTGCAAAGCCGGATAGGGGCCTGGGCATCGCGCCAGTCCCAGCCGTTGTCTTCCCGGACGGCATTGATTGCCAGGGCGGCGAAGATGGGCGCCGTCCACGGGCTCGATCCGAAACGCCCGCCCTTCTGGGGCGGTTTCAGGATCCTGCCCGTTGAGATCGAGCTTTGGGCCGATGGCGAATTCCGGCTCCACGATCGATTCCGTTGGACCAGAGCGTCGCCCGATGCTGCCTGGGAGGTCGAACGCCTTTATCCTTAGCGCGCTTCTGCCGAAATTGTCGCAGAATTGGTCGGATTTTTGGTTGCGCGTGATCGCGCCAATGGCCCAAAGTAGGCGCATGTTGGGCAACAGCCCAAGGGATGATGCTTAGATGACCGACCTCAGCAAAGGCGGCGCGCGCGTCACTGGAACGGTAAAGTGGTTTGATCCGTCGAAGGGATTCGGCTTTGTCGTTTCCGACGAAGGCGGGCCTGACATCCTGCTTCATGCAAACGTGCTTCGCAACTACGGCCAGTCCTCCGTCGCGGACTCGGCGGGGATTGAAGTCGTGATTCAGGAAACGGCGCGAGGAATTCAGGCGATCGAAGTGCTCCGGATAGATCCGCCAGCCACTTCCGCGACGGAAGATGCCATCCCGGACGGCGGTGAGTTCAACGAACCGGTTGACCTGTCGTTGCCACTGGAACCGGCGCGCGTGAAGTGGTTCGACAAGGCGAAGGGGTTTGGATTTGCAAATGTCTACGGCTGCAACGAGGATGTCTTTCTGCATATCGAAGTCCTGAGGCGATCGGAGCTTGCCGACCTTCAGCCTGGAGAGGCGGTGTCAATCAGGGTCGTGGAGGGCAAGCGGGGTCGCATGGCCACTCAGATCACGTCATGGGAAGCGGGCCTTAGATCCGAGTGAAGATGCGCGCAGGTTTCGGATTCGTTGCACTGCTTGCACTTGCCGGTACCGCGTCCGCTGACTGCTCGGTTGACCGGGTCGACCTGCGTGGCGACTGGGGCCGTGCGCGATTCACCGTCGAGCTTGCGGATGACCCGGACGAACGTTCGCTCGGCCTGATGAACCGTGACGTCCTGCCATCGGGCAGCGGCATGCTCTTCGCATACGAAACGCCGCAGCGCGCGGTGTTCTGGATGAAGAACACCCGGATTCCGCTCGACATGATCTTCATGTCACCTTCAGGGAAGGTGACAAGGGTCCACGAGAACGCCGTTCCATTCGACGAAACACACATAGATGGCGGCGAAGGCGTCAAGTTCGTGCTTGAAGTCAATGGCGGCCTGTCTCGCAGGCTCGGCATCAATGAAGGAAGCGAGCTTCGGCATCCGGTCATCGGACCGAACCCGGCCTGGCCCTGCGAATAGCCTGCAGGCAAGTGGACCGGAAACGCCGTGACGCCTGTTGTCGGGAGTGCGTGGATCCGGCAAGCATGTCCTCAAGCACGGCGTCGAGTTCTTCCAGTTGATCGTTTCGCGTCCGCAGTTTCCGAATTGATGGCTTGCGGAGGATCCGTTGACCCTTGCATGCAAGGAAGTCCGCAAACCAATGCACAAGCAATTTGCCAAGGGGAAATTCTTTGCGGTATGGATGCGACGGAGTCGGGGCGTAGCGCAGTCTGGTAGCGCACCTGTTTTGGGAACAGGGGGTCGGGAGTTCGAATCTCTCCGCCCCGACCATAAAAGCAAGGGATTTCCAGAGAGAATCGGAAAGCATTCTTGCAAGCGAATCACCAATGAATCACCAAATCGCCGCAACCGCCCGTTGAACAAGCCTGTCCAGGCAAAGAGAATCCCCCCGCTTGACTCGTGTCCATTGACGGAGTGATGTGTGGCAGGGGCGTTGGGGTGCCCCTGCCCAAATGCTCTACAGGGGAGCAACCACATGACACGATTCGATCATCCGACGCCGACAGTCAAGACCACCCAAGGCGCAGTCGCGGTCGAGGGCAGCGTCGCCGAGCGCCTGGAAAGCGCGATCCGCGACAGCAAGGCACCGGCCACCATCCGCGCATACCGGGCGGCATGGAGGAAGTGGGTAGAATGGTCTGCGGCCCACGGCGCAAGGGCCATGCCCGCCCGGCCCGACGCCGTGGCCCTGTTCCTCGCGGAGCGGGCCGAGGAAGGGAAGTCAGTGGCGTCCCTGCGACTGGCGGTCGCCACCATTGCCGCAGCGCACGACGCCGTTGGCCATGCGAACCCGTGCGCGGATCGCGTGGTGAAGACGGCGATGAAGGGGCTGGTGCGCCAGGCGGCGCAGGCAGGTGCGTCACAGAAGCAGGCCGCTGCGCTGACTGTTGAGGCGGTGGAGGCGATCCGCCACGCGCTCGGAGACTGCGAGACGCCCATCAAGGCAAGGGACATGGCCATCGTCTCGCTCCTGGCCTGCACCGGCCTCCGGCGATCCGAGGCCGCCGCGCTCGAATGGTCGCAGATCGAGGCCGAGGCGGACGGGAGCGGACGGCTGTGCGTGACCCGCTCGAAGACCGACCAGGAAGGCGAAGGCGCTGTCGTCGCCGTCATTCAGTCGGCCATGCGCGACCTGGAGCGGTGGGCGGAACTGCAAGGCCGGGACCGGCAGGGACCGGTGTTCGGCCTGTCCGGTCGCCAGGTTTCCAGGCGCGTCGCCGCCGTGGCGAAGGCTGCCGGGCTTGGCGAGGGGTTTTCCGGCCACTCCGGTCGGGTCGGCATGGCCATCACGATGCTGCGCAACCAGGCTCCGAGCGCCACGATCATGCGGCAGGGGCGCTGGAACTCGGAACGGATGATCTCCCGGTATGGCCGCAACGAGACCGCTGGCGAGGCTTTGCGGTATCTGTGATGGTCAAGTGCGGCCCGTTGCCCTTCGCTTTGGGGAAATGTGCTTGAGCAATGATGAAATATGTCGGATGACGACGGCATGGAGTGCCTGTCGATGTTGGTGGCTTGGGTCTGGGAACACCCGTGGGAGCGCGGTCTGCTTTGCGCAGAGACGGCAATTCTCGTGATTAGCAGCCCGTTGGTATGGTGGCACCGGTGGTCGCTCAAGAAGCAGAACGAAAAGGTACTTGCCATGATGAAAAAGATGGTTGGACAAACCGAAGAGGAACAAAGGCGCATCGTGAAGGCCGCTGTCCAGTTTTCTGCCGGAAAGCCAGAAGTGCACGTGGCTGGGACCGTAAAGAAGCCCAAGGGGACCATAAAGAAGCCTGATGACACCAGCGCCCAAGATTGACCCCATAGCCATTCTTGGGTGACGTAGCAACGGCCCCGGCACCTGCCAGGCTGGAACGAATTGTGGACTCCATATGAGACTTGCCCTCAAAGTGCTTGCCGTTGCGGTCCTGTCCCTCGGCCTGCCCACGACGACCAGCGCCGACCAGCCAGCAGAATGGAACACTCGCTGGCAAGGCGTCATAGCAAACCCGCAAGACGCCAACGAATCTTCTTACAGCCTCGATTGCTACGAGCAGCACACACTTGACGCAATCGACGCCGAACAAGGCGCAGAGTGCCAAAAAGCCGCCGAAGCTCTGCTAAACGACACAACCGAAGTCGCCTGGGCCAAATTGGAGTGCGACAATATCTTCCGGGAACACAGAAACAAAGCTGGAAGCATCTGGCTTGATTGCGTGGAAACCTCGAATTACTCCGACCGCGCCATGGCTGAATGCAACGCCGCCGAAAACGAACGTCTGCAAGAGCCGCGCCTCGACCGAGACCAATGCTTCAAGGACGCCGACAGAGACTGGCACATCACACGCCACGCCGCCGAAGCCGTGGCAACGAGTCTCCATCGTTCACAATTCTTCGACGAAGAGCAGCCTTGGGAATATCTGGCCGTCCGCCAACTGGAAATCGCACGACACCGCCAGGCCCAAGCCAAGCGACTGGCGGAAACCTGGAACACACGCGACGCCGAAACCGAACGCAAGTCAATCCTGGACGCCTTCAACGCCATCCAGACCGAGCACGAAGAGCAGAAGCAAATCCAGGCCGCCGAACAGCGCATACTTGAAAACCTACAGGCCAGCCGAGAGCAAAGAGACGCGGTGCGTCAGGAATTCTTCGATGAGGTCCTGGCACCGTGCGTGGCAGACTTTCTTTCGACGCAAAGCCAGGACCCGGCGACCGCAGCAGCGAGAGCGATGCTCCAGCCGCTCGCACAATCCGATCCGACCGCCCTGCTCGAACTCGCCTTGTCAATGGCACCGGAAACCGCCGCATCCCTGGAAACGTCAATCAACGACCTGGCGACCATGGACCACGAATCTCGCCAGCAGGTCTACCAAGCCCTGTCCCAGCAAATGGGCTGCTAACCGATTGAAACCTGCGACCGTCTGGCATCAAGTCAGAGGGCCACCCCTCTTTCAATAGCCGAGAAGATACCGTAGCAGCCGCTCCTGATCCTCGTTGTCGCCAAGAGCCATGCCCAAGGTATGCCCGCCCGGAGGCCGCCTTGGTCATCGGGACTGAAGGCTTATCCCCTTAGCACAGGTGGTCCCACATCTTGTGCCTGAGGGGGTTG
>VYCX01000435.1 GCA_009843725.1 Boseongicola sp. SB0675_bin_26 | reverse complement strand
TTTTCCTGTTCAAGGATGGCGAGGTTGTCTCCAACAAGACCGGCGCGGCGACAAAGTCCGTGTTGAAGGGCTGGATCGACGAATCAATCTGAGGCCGGGCGCCGCAGGCTTGCTGCGCTGTGCAAAATCTCGACCGGTGACCGTATGGCGCTCCGTCATGCAAGGGTCCGGTCTTGCCGAAGGGTGTTCGGCGCAGTTGCTTCAGGCCTGATTCCGCAGTCTTCACGCGCATGCGCGTTCGTGGGTTAGGAGGACGACGATGACGCACAGGAACCCGGGCTGGCACGGCACCACGATCATCGGTGTCAGGAAGGACGGCGAGGTTGTTGTCGCGGGCGACGGGCAAGTGAGCCTGGGCGATACAGTGATCAAGGGATCCGCGACGAAGGTGCGCCGGATGAGACCGGGCGGCCATGAAGTTGTCGCCGGGTTTGCCGGCTCGACAGCGGATGCATTCACGCTTCTGGAGCGGTTGGAAGCGAAACTCGAGGCGGCGCCGGGCAAGTTGCAGCGGGCCTGCGTTGACCTGGCCAAGGACTGGCGAACGGACAAGTTCCTGCAGAAGCTTGAAGCGATGCTGATCGTCACCGACGGATCCGCGCTTTACGTTGTCACTGGCGCGGGCGACGTGCTCGAGCCCGAGCACGACGTGGCGGCCATCGGCTCGGGCGGAAACTATGCGGCTGCCGCGGCCCGGGCGCTGATGGATGGCGAGCTCGGTGCCGAAGAGATTGCACGAAAGGCGATGGAAATCGCCGCAGACATATGCGTCTACACCAACGGCAACCTGACGGTTGAGGTCATATAGCGAGCGCCGGACCGCGTCTGCCGCGATCCTGCTTCAAGCCGTTCGGGCGCCGCCGGATCAGCGGCGGCGCAACCGGACTCAGCTCAGCGGCGCGATGCCAAGCGGGACATCCGCCGCACGACACCAGATATACGCTTCGTTGTAGTCCGCTGCATCTATGCCGGCCGGCAAGGTGTAGACCTGCCGTCCCCTCTTCTGCATGAGTTCGCCCATGTACGTGTCCGGATCCCATCTGCCGTCGCGCCCGAGGCCCACGACGGGATCGGGTGCGCGGTCCAGAACAAAGTCGTCACCGAGCGTCAGTGTCCTGCCGTCCAGGATGGCGGTGCCTGTGGTCTCGTGGTTCGAGCGCCCGGAAAACATTCCGGTGCGGGCGCTCTGGGCCCAAGCCAGGCCAAAGCTCAGGCCTGCGGCCGGAAGCGAAACCAGAAATGTGCGGCGATCAGTCATGATGTCCTCTCTCCTCGCCTTCAGGAATTGGTCCATGAGCCTGATTGCATGGCGCGGCGTCCCTGTCATCATGGACAACGCCAACGTCATGTGCCGTGATCCGCTTGCGTTTTCCTGTAACATTCCTAGATAGGCGGGACTTGCAAGGAGCGCATATGACTGACCTCACGCCCAGGGAAATCGTCTCGGAACTTGACCGCTTCATTGTCGGACAGAGAGACGCAAAGCGCGCCGTGGCCGTTGCGCTCAGGAACCGGTGGCGGCGAAAGCGGCTGGCTGATGACATACGCGACGAGGTCTATCCGAAGAACATCCTGATGATCGGGCCGACCGGGGTTGGAAAGACGGAGATTTCCCGCCGCCTGGCGCGGCTCGCGAAGGCGCCGTTTCTGAAGGTCGAGGCCACGAAGTTCACTGAAGTCGGATATGTGGGCCGGGACGTGGAGCAGATTGTCCGGGACCTGGTCGAGGCGTCGATCAACATGACGCGGGATCACATGCGCGACGAGGTCAAGGAAAGGGCGCGGCGCGCGGCCGAGGATCGCGTGCTCGACGCGATCGCCGGCGAGGGCGCCCGCGAACAAACCCGCGAAATGTTCCGCAGGAAGCTCACGAGCGGCGAACTGGACGACACGGAGATCGAGCTGGAGGTTCAGGACCAGTCAAGTCCGTTCTCCGGCATGGAGATTCCCGGACTGCCGCCCGGACAGGGCGGTCTCGCCATTGATCTGGGCAGCATTTTCGGCAAGGGCTTCTCCGACCGCAAGGTGAAGAAGTCAATGACCGTGGCGCAATCCTACGAGGTTCTGGTCGGTGAAGAAGGGGACAGGCTGCTCGATGACGAAGCGATCGCCAAGCAGGCGCTCCGTGCGGTCGAGGAAGACGGAATCGTCTTCCTCGACGAGATCGACAAGGTCACGGCCCGTTCCGAGACGCGGGGGGCGGACGTTTCCCGCGAAGGCGTGCAGCGGGACCTCCTGCCCCTCATCGAGGGCACGACCGTCTCCACCAGGCACGGTCCCGTCAAGACGGACCATATCCTGTTCATTGCATCCGGGGCGTTTCACGTTGCGAAGCCGTCCGACCTCTTGCCGGAGCTGCAGGGCCGTCTGCCGATCCGCGTCAGCTTGCGCGCCCTCACCGAACAGGATTTCGTGCGCATCCTGACGGAAACCGACAACGCATTGACGCGCCAGTATTCCGCGCTGATGGCGACAGAAGACGTCGACGTGTCGTTCAGTGACGACGGCATTGCCGCGCTGGCCCGAATCGCGGCGGACGTGAATCAGTCCGTCGAGGACATTGGGGCGCGGCGCCTGTACACGGTTCTCGAACGCGTGTTCGAGGACTTGTCCTTTGCTGCACCCGATCAGCCCGGCAGTTCGGTCACGGTAGACGCCGGGTTTGTGGAAGAGCATCTTGGCGAACTCATGAAGGGTTCCGACATGAGTCGCTACATCCTCTGAACGCCGCCCGTGCGACGCGCCGCGGCGGCGGCTGACGAACGCCGCCTCGCCACTCAGTCCTCTTTCGTGATCACAAATTTCATTGGCCCCTCACCGGCACCGCGCAAGATAGACATAAAAGGCCCCGGATCCCCCATGTCGCGGATGGGCTTCGGTGCACTGAAGCACGATCTGGTCTAACGGCGCGCTCGAAACCCATTGCGGGAGCTGTTGACGGAGGATCCCGGGCCTTTGCGGGATCGGTCCGGCATCGTTTCTCTCGCGGCCCTTGCCTGTGATCACAAGAACGGTTCGATGCCCTTTCCGATGCGCGCTGAGCAGAAACGAAACGAGCGCCGCCCTCCCTTCTGCGACCGTCTTTCCGTGGAGATCGATCCGCACATCCGGCTCGGTCTTCCCTTGCTTCATGCGCGTGAATTTCCTTTGGTCCATGCGAATCGCTGTTCGGCTGGAACCCGGCATCGCGACTGGAGAAGACGCAGCCTTCTCGCCGACGCGAAACTCGGGAATCTCAAAGGCCTCCTTTGCGTTCGGTCGCTGCCGTTTCTTCGGAAGTTCCTGCGGGATCTTTCGCGCCCGATTCTTTTCGAGCGGCTTGGCGCCACCTGCAACGCTTTGCCAAAGGCGTTCCTCCTCGGGACTCAGGACGCGGGTCTTTCGACTCATTGCCGACCAGCCGGTGCCGCATCCTCCGTCAACGCCGCTCCGCTCATGATCAGGGAATGCCTCGCGCGCGAACGGATTTCGCTGACTTGCGCACGCGCCAACTCAGGGGAAGCAGCGGCCGAAAGGCGCTTCATTCCATCGTGGCGGCCAGCTGCCAGTTAGGGTCATTTTCACCCATGGTCAGTGCAAAGGTCCAGACGTGCTTCTGGCGCTTGATCTCGTTTGGATCGCCTTCAACGACCTTGCCCACGTCGTCTTTCACAACGGAGGTCAGTTCGCAGACGAAGCGAACCGTCATTTCGGCCAGGCTGGAATCCGCATCGAAAGCGGCTTCCTTCAGCGTGACGTCACGAATTGCCACAAGGCTCGCCTCAACCGTGACCCGGCGCTCGCGGCGGGCAACGAAAATGGGAGCGAACGACCTTTCGATATCGTCGGAAATCAGGCCTTCCACTTCCGAGAGGTCGCCGTTTTCGAATGCCATGAGAATCATCTCGAAGGCCTCGCGTGCGCCTTCCAGGAAAGTTGCGACCATGAATCCGGGCTCGGCCTCCTTCATGGCCGCCAACGCCTTGGCGCTGGTCGATCCGTCCTCGACAAAGTCGGTGATGTCAGGATCCGGTCCGCCCTCGATGACATCGAACTCCGGCCGCGTTCGGGCGCTGCCCCCGACAACCGGGGGCTTTTCAAACCCCCTTCTCGTTCCCAGGACGCTTCGCAACTTGAAGATCAGGAACAAGGCAACGCCAGCAAGGACCAGAAGCTGGAATATTGAAGAACTCATTCGGCCTCTCAACGACAAGGAATTGGATTTCGGTCGACAGGACACATATGTAGGGCGAGTTGGTGTCCGAGTCCACCTGATGCCTTCAATGGAGGAAATGCGCATGCGCCTGTTCTTGCTTTTTCTGCTGGTGCCGCTGTGCGAAATCGCCCTGTTCATACAGGTAGGCGGCGCCATCGGCCTCGGCCTGACACTGGCCATCGTGATTCTGACCGCGGTGCTGGGGGCTGCCCTCGTCCGCAGCCAAGGCCTTCTGGTGCTGTCCGAACTGCGTGACAGCCTTCACGATCTGAAGGATCCGACCGAACCCCTTGCCCATGGCGCCATGATTCTCTTTTCCGGCGCTCTTCTGCTGACGCCTGGGTTCCTTACTGACACGATCGGGCTCTCCATGATGGTCCCGGCGGTGCGCAGCGCTGCCTTCCGCTTCGCAAGGGACCGGCTGGTCGTGCAGGAATTTGCCTATGGGGCCCCTGCCCGGCCGCCGGAAACGGATGTGGTCGACGGAGAATGCGAGGAGCTCTCGGACGAAGCCGTGGATGAACGCGGCATTGAGCGTCATCGGACGCCCTGATAGAGCCCTGCAGATCTCAAGGCTGCCACGGAGTCCGCAAATGACCAAGAAAAGGAACGGTTCGGCACCGCAGGAGCCACAGGTTCCGCAAATGAAGGTTCTCGGGCAGTTCATTCGCGACCTGTCATTCGAGAACATCGTCACGCGAAAACCCGTAAATGCGGAAGTCCGGCCAGACTTTCAGGCGCAGGTAACGATCGATCCGCGGAAGGTCGGAGATGACGACAGGTTCGAGGTTGCGTCCAAGTACAGCATAACCTCGAAAGACAAGAACAGCGACGATGTCCTGTTTCTGCTGGAACTTGAATACGTGGGACTGTTCCAGATCAAGAACATCGCCACCGAACAGCTGCATCCGTTCCTGATGATCGAGTGCCCGCGCATGATGTTCCCGTTCGTGCGCCGGATCGTCAGCGACATGACCCGGGATGGCGGGTTCCCGCCGTTGAACCTGGACATCATAGACTTTGTCACGCTCTACAGGGAGCGGCTCAAGCAGCAACAGAAGGAATCCGGGGACGCGGAAACGCCGGCTAACTGAGCCGTTGCCAGACCGAACCTTCGCCCAGCCTGGTCACGAGTTCAGCGTGGGCCTTCTCTTCCTCAGGCGTCACACGCGATCCAAGCCGCACAGGCCGAGGCCCCGGTCGCCACTGTTCGCCCGCTTCGGTCGCAACTGTCGCTTCGTCCTTGGTGGCAAGCAGCAGGTCCGGTTGCCTGCCGCCGATCAGCTCGAGATAGAGTTCCGCCAGGATTTCGCTGTCGAGCAGCGCCCCATGCAGGGTCCGCTTCGAATTGTCGATCCCGAAGCGCCGGCACAGGGCATCAAGTGACGCGGGCGAGCCTGGGAATTTCCTTCGGGCGATTTCGAGAGTGTCGACCGTTCGCCCGCTGTCAATTTGCGGAAGGGCCAGCCAGCGGAGTTCCGCGTTCAGGAACTTCACGTCGAATGCTGCATTGTGGATGACCAGATTCGCATCGCCTATGAACGCCAGGAAATCCTGTGCAATTGCGCCAAATGAAGGCTTGTCGCGCAGAAAGTCGTCGGTGAGGCCATGCACATCGACTGCCTCCTTGGGCACTTTGCGCTCCGGATTTATGTACTGGTGATACGTGCTTCCCGTCGGTACGTGCCCAAGCAGCTCCACTGCACCGATCTCGACGATGCGGTCGCCAGAGTCCGGATCAAGACCTGTCGTCTCGGTGTCGAGGACAATTTCCCTCATGTGCCTGCCCAGCCCTGATCTGCCCCAGGACATCATGGACAGACTTGCGAGCGGCTTCAAGCGTGGCCGTTTCGATCACGTAATCCGCACGGCGGCGCTTTTCGGCGTCTGGCATCTGTCGGGACCTGATCTGCTCGAACTTCTCTTTCGTCCATCCCGGGCGAGCCAGGACGCGCTCGCGTTGCATCTCCTCGGGCACTGATGCGACGACGACGATGTCCACGCTCCCTTCCGCGCCAGTCTCGAAGAGAAGGGGAATGTCGACAAGCACCACCGGCCCGGCTGCATTTCGGACGAACTTCTCGCGGTCGGCGCGCACAAGTGGATGAACGATGCTCTCAATTCTGTCCAACGCGGCATTGTCCCGGGCTATCCAGTCAGAAAGCGCTGTACGGTCAACCGCGCCGTCGCGGATCACTTCGCTATTGAGGGACCCTATCGGCCCAACAGCCGAACCACCGTCCTTGTAAAGACGATGCACTGCGGAATCAGCATCCCAGGTCGGGACCCCGGCCTCCCGGAACATCCTTGCCGTTGTTGTCTTGCCCATGCCAATGGACCCCGTGAGCCCGATGACCGTCGGACGGGTCACGAAAGAACCGCCTGCCGCAACTGGTCGTCAACATGCGGCGCAATTCCGAACCAGCGCTCGAATCCCGGTGCGGCCTGAAACAGGAGCATTCCGAGACCATCGACCGGCTGGCATCCGATCCGGCGCGCTTGCGCAAGAAACTCCGTTTCGAGCGGCGCATAGACCAGGTCGGTTACGACTGCGTCTCCCGAAAGATGGCGAAGCGGCACCTGCAGCTTGTCGTGGCCAACCATGCCAAGAGACGTTGCGTTCACAACCGTCCTTGCGCCCTTCAGCATGTCGCCGGCCTTGCTCCAGTCGTGAACCCGAATCTTGGCCCCGAATTCCTTTCTCAAGATCTCGCTTCGCGCCCGCGTGCGGTTTGACAGCCGGATTTCCTCGGCTCCGGCGTTCAGGAGCGATGCGACGACGGCGCGCGCGGCACCGCCGGCACCGAGGATCGCGACGGGCCCTTGCCCGGGACTCCAGCCAGGAGCGCTGCTGCGCAGGCTCTCCATGAAGCCATGGCCGTCCGTGCTGTCTGCATGGACCATGCCATCGTCACGAAATGCAAGCGTGTTCGCGGAACCTGTCAACGCTGCACGGTCTGACACCACATCTGCGACTTCGAGGACATGCTCCTTGTGCGGGATCGTGACGTTCACGCCAACGAATCCAAGCCTTGGAAGCGCACGGATGGCAGTTTCCAGATCCTGCTCCGCAACATCCATCGGGATGTAGTGGCCCTGGATGCCGAAACGCGTCAGCCAGTGCCGAAATATCCGAGGCGACTTCGAATGGGCCACTGGCGTGCCGATTACGCCAGCAAGAGGAATCCGGTCTTGAGACGTCATGACGGCAACGTGCCTCGCAACGTCAAATAGGACAAGACTTCCAGCAGCGGGAGCCCAAGAACGACAAAATGATCGCCGTCGATGCGGGAAAAGAGACGGACGCCTTCGTCCTCAATCCGGTAAGCGCCGACGGAGCGTCGGACATGGTCCCACTTCCGGTCGACGTAATTCGCAATCCAGGCGTTCGAGCGGGTCGCCATGTTCAGACGTGCCAAGCCAACATGCCGCCAGACCGGACGCGAGTTCTCGCAGATGACTGCAGCTGAATGGAGCTTGTGGCCTGCGCCCCGCATCGACGTCAGTTGCCGGACCGCGTCTGCCTTGGTTTCCGGCTTAGAGAGAATCCTTCCATCGAACTCAAGCACTTGATCGGCGCCCAAAACAAGCGCTTCCGGGTGTTTTGCCGAGACCTTTCGCGCCTTCGCCTCCGCAAGCGCATCAGCAATGTCCCGAGCGCTTGCACCCTCGGCCTGAAGTCCGGCCCTGGCTGCATCTTCATCGATCCGTGCCGGAGTGACGTCAAAGGCAACGGCTGCCCGACGCAACATTTCTGCACGTGCATCCGAACCGGAAGCAAGAATCAATCGGTCAGGCATGTGGATAACTCTGTGCAAGTCTTGCCGCATGTTCCGGTCGGAATCCGGCTGGAATCGCCTGAGGAACGACCTTGGTTCCCTTCTTGATCACGCCGGCCCATCTCATGCAAGATCTGTCCACCGTGGAAACCCGGCTGCCACTGGATGTGGACAACCCTTTTTTCCAAGGCCTTTCCCATAGCGCTCCACAACATTGCAAAACACCAGGAACACGGTAAGAGGTTCTTTTCAATGCATGAAACACGATGCCTCCACAATTCGTGCCGATGAAACGACACGACATAAAGCCGTGTGCATAAGTTCGGCCATATGTCAGGAATTCCACTTGCCCCCATGCCTTACTACCACCACAACCCTCTTTAATCCTTAATCTTTGTTTGAAAGCCAGTCCTGTCGGAGAAGACGAATGCTTGAAGTGCCGGTGTTCATGTACCCTTGGCTGAAAGCCTTTCATGTCATCTCGGTCATTTCATGGATGGCAGGCCTCTTGTATCTTCCTCGTCTCTTCGTACATCATGTTGAGCAGGCATGCTGCACCGGCGAAAGACATGATCTCTTCGTCATGATGGAACGGCGGCTTTTGCGTATCATCATGAATCCTGCCATGATTGCGACGTGGGTCTTTGGCCTTTCGTTGCTGTTTGTTCCGGGAATTGTCGACTGGTCGCAAATCTGGCCGTGGTCGAAGGCCGCGGCCGTTCTTGCCATGACCTGGTTTCATCATTGGCTGGCGCAGAGGCGCAAGACGCTCGAAACGGGAACGGATGCGTTGACGGGCCGGGACTACCGGTTGATGAACGAGGTGCCAACGGTCCTGATGATCGTCATCGTCCTTTCGGTTGTGCTCAAGTTCTGACGATTGTTGACTCGGCACTCGGTCGTGACTAGTTACGCGTTGCGGGTGTCGTCCTGACACCATGGGCAATTCTGCAATCCTGCTTCCTTCCGTTCGCGCCGCGGATGTCCGAAAGGCATTGTCATGACTCATCGTCTCAATCTTTCCGAACTCAAGTCCAAGTCTCCGAAAGAGCTGCTGGACCTCGCTGAGGACCTGGAAATCGAGAACGCGTCAACGATGCGCAAGGGCGAGATGATGTTCTCGATCCTGAAGGAACGTGCGGACGAGGACTGGACGATCGGTGGCGACGGCGTCCTGGAGGTTCTCCAGGACGGTTTCGGTTTCCTGCGGTCACCGGAAGCAAACTACCTGCCTGGGCCGGACGACATCTACGTTTCGCCCGATATGATCCGCCAGTTCGCGTTGCGTACAGGCGACACGGTGGAAGGCGTCATTCGCGAACCAAACGACAGCGAGCGGTACTTCGCAATGACAAAGGTGGAAAAGATCAATTTCGAGGAACCAGAAAAGGCGCGGCACAAGGTAAGTTTCGACAATCTCACGCCGCTGTACCCGGATGAGCGGCTGACAATGGAGATCGAGGATCCAACGATCAAGGACAGGTCCGCCCGGGTCATCGACCTTGTTGCACCGATAGGAAAGGGCCAAAGGTCGTTGATCGTGGCACCGCCTCGTACCGGAAAGACCGTGATTCTTCAGAACATAGCGCATTCGATCGAAACCAATCATCCCGAATGCTACCTGATCGTCCTGCTGATCGATGAGCGCCCCGAGGAGGTGACCGACATGCAGAGGTCGGTGAAGGGCGAAGTGATTTCGTCGACTTTCGACGAGCCTGCCAGCCGCCATGTCGCGGTGAGCGACATGGTGATCGAGAAGGCCAAGCGCCTGGTTGAGCACAAGAGGGATGTCGTGATCCTGCTCGACTCGATCACCCGCCTTGGACGCGCGTTCAACACCGTTGTGCCGTCGTCCGGGAAAGTCTTGACGGGAGGCGTTGACGCCAATGCATTGCAGCGTCCGAAACGGTTCTTTGGCGCGGCAAGAAACATCGAGGAGGGCGGGTCCCTGACCATCATTGCAACGGCGCTCGTTGAGACCGGCAGCCGGATGGACGAGGTGATCTTCGAGGAGTTCAAAGGAACGGGCAACAGCGAGATCGTCCTGGACCGGAAAGTGGCCGACAAGCGCGTCTATCCCGCAATGGACATTCTCAAGTCCGGCACCAGGAAGGAAGACCTGCTGGTCGACAAGAACGATTTGCAGAAGACCTTCGTGCTGAGACGGATTCTCAACCCGATGGGCACAACGGACGCCATCGAGTTCCTGCTGTCGAAGCTTAAGCAAACGAAATCCAATTCGGAGTTCTTTGACTCGATGAATGCGTGATTTCATGTTTTATTTCAAATGGTTAATCATGGCCATACAATTTTTGCCCTCAGCAGCGCCCGGGGAAAGTCCGGCGTTGCGGTAGTACGGCTTTCCGGTCCCGATGCAGGAACGGCCCTTGACCGGTTGACCGGTGGCCGGCCGCGGCCGCGACGTGCTTCTTTCCGGACTCTTTCGGATGGCGAGGCCATGCTGGACGAAGCACTCGTCCTTTGGCTTCCAGGACCGAACAGCTTTACAGGTGAGGATGTTGCCGAACTTCACTTGCATGGTTCGTTGGCGGCAGTGGATGCGATCTTGCGCGCTCTCGGCGATCAGCCCGGGCACAGGCTCGCGGAGCCGGGAGAGTTCACGCGGCGCGCGCTGGAGAACGAACGCCTTGATCTTGCCCAGGTCGAAGGTCTCTCCGACCTCATCGAGGCAGAGACCGAAGCGCAGCGCAGACAGGCGCTCCGGGTCCTTTCGGGCGCCCTAGGAGCGCGGGCGGCCGGCTGGCGGTCAAAGCTCGTCAGGGCGGCCGCGTTGCTTGAGGCGACGATCGACTTTGCTGATGAGGACGTGCCTGCAGACGTGAGGCCGGAGGTTGGGGAACTGGTGGCGGACGTCATTTCGGATCTTCAGAAGGAAAGCGCGGGCACCGGAATTGCGGAGCGCATTCGTGACGGCTTCGAGGTCGCGATTGTCGGGCCTCCAAACGTGGGAAAATCGACGTTGCTGAATGCGTTGGCAGGCCGGGAAGCGGCAATCACGTCGGACATCGCCGGCACGACACGTGATGTCATCGAGGTGAGAATGGACCTTCGGGGGCTGCCCGTCACGGTACTGGATACGGCCGGACTTCGAGAAGGGCGCAACGAAATCGAGATGCTTGGAGTCGCGAAGGCGCGTGTCCGAGCGGAACAGGCGGACCTTCGCGTAATTCTCACGGAATGCCGCGCTGCAGAACCGACAATGGAACCCCAGGGTGACGACATTCTTGCCGTTCCGAAGGCGGACATTTGCGAAGGGGACTTTTCGGCGAAGACCGGGGCAGGACTTGACTGGCTGGTGGACGAGATCGGAACCCGGCTTGAATCGCGGGCAGGCACGGCGGGGCTGGCCATCCGGGAGCGCCATCGCACAGCGATGAAAGGAGCGGTTGAATCGCTGCAGCGTGCAGCAATCCAGCTGAGAAGCGAGGCGGACCTGGCAGAAATTGCCGCCGAAGAGGTTCGTTCGGCAATCCGGGCGCTCGATTCCCTTGCCGGGCGCGTGGATGTCGAGCATATACTAGACGACATCTTCGCCAATTTTTGCATTGGCAAGTAACAAACGGTGTTTCACGTGAAACAGTCTCGGCCAGTCGTGGTTGTTGTCGGCGGCGGTCATGCCGGCGCGGATGCAGCCCATGCTGCGGCGCGGAGGGGCGCGCGCGTGATTCTTGTCACGCTTTCGCGTGACGGAATCGGTGTCATGTCATGCAACCCGGCGATCGGCGGTCTGGGCAAGGGGCACCTTGTACGGGAAATCGATGCCCTCGACGGGGTCATGGGCCGCGTGGCAGACCGGGCAGGCATCCAGTTCCGGCTTCTGAACCGTCGCAAGGGCCCGGCGGTCCAGGGGCCTCGAGCCCAAGCAGACAGGGCACTCTATCGTGCTGCAATGCTTGCAGAAATTGCGGATCATCCAGAGATAGGCATTCTGGAAGGCGAAGTGACGGACTTCATCATGGACGGGTTCCGGGTCGCGGGGGTCGTGCTTGCGGACGGATCCAGGGTCAAGGCCTCAGCGACCGTGCTGACCACGGGAACCTTCCTGCGCGGAACGATCCATATCGGCACCACGTCGCGCCCGGGCGGACGGATTGGCGACTCGCCGTCGGTGGCCCTGGCGGAGCGGATCGATGAATTCGGGCTGCCCCTCGGGCGGCTGAAAACGGGAACGCCTCCACGGCTGCGCACGTCGTCAATTGACTGGGACGGGCTTGAAATGCAGCCCAGCGACGAAAATCCCGTGTTCTTTTCGTTTCTGACGCAGCGTGCGGCGGCACGGCAGATCGCTTGCGGAATCACGCGCACCAACGAGAGGACGCACGACATCATCCGGCAGAACCTTGGCCGGTCGGCAATGTACGGCGGGAACATCGGGGGAGTCGGGCCAAGATACTGCCCGTCCATTGAGGACAAGGTGGTGCGATTCGCAGACAAGTCCGCGCATCAGGTCTTCCTCGAGCCGGAAGGACTGAACACGGACCTGGTCTATCCGAACGGGCTTTCGACTTCGTTGCCGGAAGACGTGCAGCAG
>VYCX01000004.1 GCA_009843725.1 Boseongicola sp. SB0675_bin_26 | reverse complement strand
CTCCGGCAACCGCGCCCACCACCAGCCCGAAATTCAGCCCGACCAGCATCAAGGCAACGGCATAGTAGACACCCAGGATAAGGCAGACGGTGCCTTGGCCGCGCACGAAGCCGGCCATGGTCTTGTCAATGTCGCTGGCAATGCGTCGGATTGTCGGCGCGTGATCGAGGGGCAGGAGCGAGTCGATCTTGGTGACGATTCTGTCCCAGTCGTAAAGCAGGTAGAACGCGACCACGGGAACCACGACGATGAGTACCATCAGATTCACGATGCCGGAGAACGAGGCAATGACCGTGTTCAGGAGTTCGCCGCCCTTGGCCTGGACCGTCTCTCCCAGACTGGCAAGGGAGCGCCGAATCGTCGAGTTTGCGTCCCCGAGTTCCGGAAATCTCTCGAGCAGGAACGCTTGCAGGTCCGTTGCAATCATGGGTGCCGCCGCCACGAGGCCGGCGGCCTGGTTCAGAAGCGTGGGGAGAATCAGGAGTATCGTGACGCAGAACGCGAAGATGGCCAGGAAAGTAATGATGCCCGTGGCAATCGCCCGGGAGCATCCCAGCCGTTCCAGCCGGTCTGCGAACGGATCAAGGCAGTAAGCGATGGCGGCGCCGATGACGAAGGGCAGGATGACGTCGCCGAGAAGCCACATGGCAGCAAGAAAGGCCGCTATGGCGATGCCCCAGATCGTGAACTGCGTTCTTGCCGCGAGTGCCAACAAATCACTCCCTTTGCGTCCCTTTTTTGACAGTCTAGCCGAGTCGGCGCAAGGCAGTGACGGGCGTCTGTGCGGAACATGCTTCGCGGGCCGAACGGCACGGCAGAAGCCGTCGCCGAACTCGTCCGCCAGCGACCGATGCCGCCGCTTCGC
This sequence comes from Boseongicola sp. SB0675_bin_26, assembly GCA_009843725.1. Lineage (GTDB taxonomy): Bacteria > Pseudomonadota > Alphaproteobacteria > Rhodobacterales > Rhodobacteraceae > JAJEFO01. Next base: position 11,689 of record VYCX01000004.1, on the reverse strand, counting down.
AGCGCATTGGCAACAGGCTGTGCTAAGCAACTCCGGCAACCTCCGCTGCCGTGTTCGTCGGCATCCGGTTCTTCGGGGCTTGGTCATGCGACGATCCGGAAGAGAGTCATTGCCTTCGACCTCCTTGCGAACCTTCCAGCGCCGAACTGCGCGCACCGAAGCCCCCAGGATATTCCCCGCATCCTTCCGGCTCGAAGCGCTCAGTGTGCGGCGGAAGGGGCAGTGGGGCATCTGTCTTACTTGGCCCAAAGGCAGCCAGGGACTGGCGGAAGCGCAGATCGTCGACAACCATTGAGAGGGAGGTACCCATGCGTGAAACCGTCTATCCTCGCGAGACGCTGCGCGAGGATCTCGACGCGCTCGGCAGGAGCGCGGCGGAACTGGCGCGACGCATCGACGTGCCAGCCAACCGCATCACGGAGACACTGAACGGCCAGCGCGCAATTGCCGATGACACGGCGCTCAGGTTCGGGCGCTCCTTCGGCGCGTCGGGCGAATTCTGGCTTATCCTCCAGAATCTCTACGATTTGCGCGGTGCGGGGCGGAGAAACGGCGCGATGACAGCTTGCCTGCAGACTGTTGATGCCGATGAAGACCCACCTGCGGCAGGCTGACCGACATCATCCATGGGCCAACGTGTGTCCTGAACGGACGCCCGCCGCGGCGTCGGTGGCGGCTCGACAGGCGGGCTCCCCGTAGGCCATGCAAGCAAGCGCGGCGACCGCAATTGCCTGCTCGCCGGATCGTCCATCGGCAAGTGTCGCCGTTTTCCAGGAGCAAGAGATCAGGCCAGGCACCTGATGATGCCGTACGATCCATGGTCTGCACGTCGCCCTTCCGCCCTGAGGGGCGGGGCTGCACGGCAAGGTGGGTGGGCGTGACGACGCCCGCTACGTCGCTCGAGCGGCGCTTCTCCAACGGACAGCGTAGTCAACCAGTTCCGGGCGCGGCACGGCCGCAACCTTGCTGTCAACCGTTTCCGGCAGAAGGGTTGCAAGATCAAGGGCGAGCATGGCCGCGCCCTGGCTGGTGCCTGTCGCACCTTTCGAGGTGATGACCGTACATTCGGTCGCAGCTGAAAGCATCGCGATGTAGGCCGCATTCCGGCAAAAGGGCCCTTCAACCACGATGTTTCCTCTGTGACCTGTGAGCGAAAGGCACTCCGCGGTCATCATTGCGAGATAGAACCCGAGCGCCGCCGCGCGCGTCGGGCTGCCCGGATTTGGCTGTGCGCCCCTCCAATGTGCGTCCCGTCCCTGAAACGGCCCGCTTTCCGGGACTGCAGCGGGCATCAGCATGATGCCGTCGCTGATGACGCGTGCCATTGCGCCTTCGTCCGCCTCGACTGCGTGCCCTCCTGAAATCATCTCGAATTCGCGCCCACCCATGAATCTGGCAGACGGCACGGGTGCGCCCAGTCCGTTCACATTGATCAGCGTGTCACGCGTCGGCTCGAGGGCGATCCTTGCACCGCCAATCGTCATCACAATCACCCACGTGCCGGTCGACACCACCGAAAACGGCGGCTTGCGGTGCACGACGTGTGGGAGAAGCGATGCATTGGAATCGTGAATGCCACAGTGGACGGGCGTTTCGGCCGGGATTCCGGTTCGATCCGCGACTTCAGGCAGCAATGGTCCGAGGATGTCGTCAGATGCGCGGGCCGGCGCCATCTTGTCCGCCAGTTCCATTCGCTCCACCAAAGACGAAAACCGCCGCTTGTGCGGATTCCAGAGATCCGTGTGAGCGCCGAGCGAAGACACGTCGCTAGCCAATGCGCCTGTCAGGCGATGGCCCCAGAACTGCGGGTAGGTGACGATGGCGTCGGTCCGCTTCCGAAGACCAGGCTCGATCATGAACTGCCAATGGATCTGTGCGCCGAGGTTCAGTCCCATGGGCAACCTTGGCGATCCGGTTTCGGAAAAGGCCGGGCGAAGCGCTTGGTACTCTGCCGCCACGGTGTCTGGCCCGGGATGCTCGTAGTCAAGGACCGGCGCTGCCAAGCAGCCATCGGCTCCGATCAAGGCACCTGATGCACCGTGCGTGGTCACCGAAATTGCCCCAATCCCGTGATCGGCATGAAACTTCGCAAGCGCGTTCAGAAGGAACTCCCAATGCCCGTCGACATCGAAATGCGGGTAGGGCGGCCCGGGCAGCACGGCGTTCGGCCGGGTGACAACCGCAATCTCGGTCATGTCTCCCGCATCGACTAGCGCGAGCTTCGCGTTTGTCTTTCCGACATCGATGACTGCTATGCGGCGGACGGTCATGGCATGTGAAAGACGGGCGTAAGCGGAACCGCCACGGGTTCGCTGTCGGGGTGGGTTTCCATGATGTCCGCCATATGAGCCCACCAACGTCTCATGACATCATTGCTCCGAAGGTCGTCCATTCCGTGGTCGTCGGTGCGCCAGAGAACCCCGAAGAGCGTGTTCGTGTCTTCGTCCAGGTGGATGGAATAGTCCGAAATGCCGGCTTCTCTCAGCAGGTTCACGAGTTCCGGCCAGACTTCGTCGTGACGCTTCCTGTATTCGTCGCGACAGCCCGGTCTGAGACGCATCTTGAACGCATGCTTTTCCATCAGGACTGCCCACGCCCGGTCCAGAGCCTGGGCAAGGCGATGACCGAGATCAGCAGCGCACCGATCACGATCGACATCACGATTCCAGGCACGTTGAGCAAGCCTAGGCCGAAAGTCACGAGCCCCATTACGACGGCGGCGATGACGACACCTGGAATCGAGCCGGAGCCGCCAAGGATGCTGACGCCGCCCAGCACGACCATGGTGACGATCTCCAGTTCCCAGGCAAAGGCGATGGAAGGTCGCGTAGAGCCCAGGCGTGACGTCAGGCAGATTGCGGCCACTCCGGACATGAGGCCCGTCAGAAGGAACAGGATGAACTTCACGCGCGCCACCCGGATGCCCGAGAACAGGGCTCCGGTCGCGTTGTTGCCGATGGCGTAGACCGCCCGGCCAAAGTTCGTCCCGTGCAGCAAAATGCCGAAAGCCAGGGCAAGCAAGGCGAACATCATCAATTCGAACGAGATCACCCACCAGACGTATCCCTGTCCAAAGAAGGCGAATTCGGGAGGGTAGCCGCGATACGCCTGATCGCCCAGCACGATGTAGCTGATGCCGCGGAACAGGCTCAGGGTACCGATGGTGACAACGATCGATGGCAGGCCGACGCGTGTTACAAGGAGGCCGTTGAACGCGCCGCAGGCAAGCCCAACCGCCAACCCGACCAGCACGAGGCCCGGCGTCGGCACTCCGAATTGGACCGCCGCGCCCATTGCAGTGGACGCCAACGCGATGATCGCAGCGACGGAGAGATCGATCTCTCCGGAGATGATCAGGAGCGCCATGGCAAAGGCGATCATCGCCTTTTCCGTGAAGTTGAAGGTTGCGTCCGACAGGTTCCACGCGTCGAGGAAGTAGGGAGAGGCAAGGCTGTTGGCGACGAATATGGCAACGGCGACCAGCAACAAGAGGCTTTCCCAGCTCCTAAGCCGACGCTCGAAAGGCGATCGCAGGCGATCGGGAATGTTCCGGTCGGAGGCGTTCATGCGGCATGTTCCGCGCGCTTGAGGATGATGCGTCCCCGTTCGCGGTTGGCTTGGGCGTTGAGCGCGACCGCAATGATGATCGCGCCACCCGAAATCGCGAGTTGCCAGAATGGCGAGATGTTGACAACTGGCAGTGCGTTCTTGATGACGCCGAGAAAGAGCGCGCCCAGAAGCGCCCCGGGTACGGAACCGATGCCGCCCATGATCGAGACACCGCCGATCACGCAGGCCGCCACGACGTCCAGTTCAAAGCCGCCGGCGATGTCCACGTATGCCACGGCAAAGCGCGAGACCCAGAGATAGCCCGTCAACCCCGCGATGCCGCCCGAGATCGTGAAGGCCCAGAACTTCGTGCGTCCGACGTCAATTCCGACGTAGGCCGCCGCGTTGGGGTTGCCACCCACGGCATAGAAGGCGCGGCCAAGCGTAGTGCGAGTCATGATCACGGAAAACAGGACGACCACGGCAACCGCGGCCCAGGCAAGCACCGGAAGGCCGAGAAGCTCGGTCCGGGGAAATGCCTTGAATGCGTGGGTCATCTCGTGACTGTTGACCCACTTGCCTTCGGTCAGGAGAAAGATGGTCCCTCGGAAGATCGTCATGGTGCCCAGCGTCACAACTATAGGCGGGATGTCGAGCTTCCAGACGAGGACGCCGTTGATCATGCCCAGGATTGTGCCGAATCCGGTGGCGACAAGCAGAATTGCAACGATCGGTGCGTCCGGGACCGCAAGGTTGGTCATCGCCGCGACCATGCCGGAAAGCGCAAGGTTGGCGGCGACCGAAAGGTCAATGCACTTGGTCAGGATCACGACCATCTGGCCAATGGCCAGCAGTATCAGCGGCGAGGTGTCGTTGAAGACCGCCACGAGGTTCGCGGGTTCCACGAACCCGGGAAAGCGCGTTGACACCAGGCCGAGCAGCAATGCGATGGCCACCAGCAGCAGCATCTCCCGCGAAGCGACAATGCGTCTCATGCGTTGGCCTCCCGTATGCCCGCTGCGTGATGAATGAGGGTTTCCGGCCTCAAATCTGCCCCCGTCAATTCAGCGGCCATCCGCCCCTCGCGCATGACGATGACACGATCGCACATGCCTAGAACCTCCGGGATTTCCGAACTTACCATGATGACCGCGAGCCCTTGGGCCGCGAGTTCCGCCATGAACGCGTGCACGGCGGCTTTCGACCCGATGTCGATGCCTTTGGTCGGCTCGTCCAGGATGATGATTTTCGGCTTTGTGGCAAGCCATTTGGCGATCACCACCTTTTGCTGGTTTCCGCCGGAGAGATCGCCGACATTCGTGTCGAGCGATGCCGCTCGCAGGTCCAGCCGTTCGGTGTACTCGCGTGCTCGCCTGAACTCCTCCGCCAGCCGAAGGAACCCGTGTCGTGACGTTTGCGCGAGCGAAGGCAACGTGACGTTCTGGAAAATCGGAAGCGCTCCAATGGCTCCCTGCCTGCCGCGATCCTCGGGCACGTAGACAATGCCGTTGGCTACCGCGTCGGCGGGTGAACCGATGCTGATGGGCGCCCCCTCGATCTCCACGCTTCCGCCGGAAGGACGCGTGACTCCGAACAGTGCCTGCATGAATTCCGACCTGCCCGCCCCGACGAGCCCGTAGAATCCCAGGATCTCGCCCTTTCGCAGGGTGAATTCGATTTCGGCAAATTCCGTGGGGTGCTCAAAGCCCTCGACTCGAAGGATTTCGTCGCCGATGTTGTGGACGCGTTCCGGAAAGATCTGGCTCACGTCGCGACCGACCATCAGCTTGACGAGTTCAGGCTCGGTGATCTCGGCAATCGGGCCTTCGCCAACCATCCTCCCGTCCCGGTACACGGTGTAGAAATCGGCGATCCGGAATATCTCCTCGAACTTGTGGCTGATGAAGAGGATCGCCTTGCCTTGCGCCTTGAGCTCTTCGACGAGGTCATAAAGCTCTTCGATCTCCTTGTGGCTGAGCGCCGCGGTTGGCTCGTCCATGATCACCACGCGCGCGTCGATGGAGAGGGCCCGCGCAATTGCGACAAGATGCTTGTTCGCGGTGCCGAGATCCTGCAGCTTGTGGGACGGGTCGATTCTCGCGCCGATCTCGGCAAGAATCCGGCGCGCGCTATCCGCCATCTTGCCGATGTCGATGAGCCCGAACCGGTCACGCGGCGCGTGACCAAGGAAGATGTTCTCCGCTACAGACAACTGGTCGAAGAGCACGGTTTCCTGATGGATTGCCGTGACGCCTGCCCCTTCTGCGGATTGGGGTGTTGCGAAGAGCGTCGGTTGCCCCTCGACCAGGATGTCGCCTGCATTCGGCTGGTATATCCCGGTGAGAATCTTGACGACCGTTGACTTGCCGGCTCCGTTTTCGCCCACCAGAGCCGTAACGCGGCCAGGGTAGATGTTCAGCGAAACGTTGGAAAGGGCCCGGACGCCCGGAAATTCCTTGGTTATGCCCTGCAAGGAGAGCAGCGGCGCGATGTCGGGTGAGGCCGGTGCAGACACGTCTGGCTTTGCTCCCCGCTAGCATGGGTGTGCTCGTCTGCGACGGTGAACTGCGTTCCGGCGCGGCGTCAATGACACTCGCGCCGGAACCGGAAGATTTTGATCAGAAGATCGACTTGAACTGGTCGATGTTCGTGCTGTCGTAGATGAACGGATCGGCCATTGCGGCGGCGTTCGTGTCGTCAAGCGTTATCGATCCCATGCGACCCATCGGTATTTCAGCGCCTGGTGCCGCCGTGGCGGCTCCTGTGGCCAGCGCATGCGCAATCATGGTCGCGGAATATCCGAGGTCGATCGGATTCCAGATCGCGAATGATCTCGAGGCGCCAGACTCAATGGCGCCGGCCATTTCCGACGGCAGGCCCAGCCCTGTCACGTTGATTTCGCCGATCTTGCCTGCGTCGGCCACAGCCTGCGCGGCAGCCACGATGCCAACAGAGGTCGGCGCGATGATCGCGTCCAGGTCGGGGTAGGATTGCATCAGGCCCTGCGCTTCACGGTAGGACTTGTCGGCAAGGTCGTCGCCATAGACGGTGGCAACGACTTCAATGCCTGGATAGTTGCCCATGACCTTGTTCATTTCGGCGATCCAGGTGTTCTGGTTGGTTGCCGTCGCCGAAGCCGAAAGCACCGCAACCTGGCCGCCGTCCGGCAGATGATCGGCGGCGAGCTTGATGATCATGTTGCCGATCAGCGCGTTCGATGACGGGTTCAGGTGCATCTGGCGGCCTTCCTCGGCGACGCCCGAATCCCAGGAGATCACGGTGATGCCGCGCTGCATCGCCTTCTTCAGTGCCGGAACCAGTGCGTCCGGGTCGTTGGCCGAAATCGCGATGGCGTCGACGCCCTGAGCGATCAAGGAGTTGATGACCTCGATCTGGCCTTCGGCCGTGGTGTCGGTCGGGCCAGTGTAGATGACCTCTAAATTGCCAAGTTCGGCGGCTGCTTCCTCTGCGCCTTCCGCGGCGGCCTCAAAGAAGCCGATGCCCAATGCTTTTACGACAAGCGCGATGCGCATGTCCTGTGCCGCGGCAGCAGTGCCAAAGAGGCCGGCAGCCAAGCTGAACCCCGCCAGGATTGAAGTGAACGTACGACGTTTCATGTTGGATCCTCCCTGAAAGTCACGATTGGGTTTGTGTTCGAGGCAGGTCATGAGACCGCCTCTTCCTCTCGACCGCCGCCCGCCTGGACGACGATCAGATTCACGTCGGCCGCCTCCAGCATGGCGGCTGCATTGTCTGGAATGCCGTCATCGGTGATGACGGCCGTGATCCGTTCAAGCGGACAGAGAACTAGGCTCGACCGCTGGCCGAACTTTGAACTGTCGATCAGCACGACAAGTTCGTCTGCCTGGCCAATGAGCTTGTGTTCGGCCTGTACGAGCAGGGGATCAGCCTCCATCAGGCCAAGCGGCCCCAGGCCGTGCGCCCCCATGAACATCCGTCGAGCGTAGAAGTTCCGGGTCACGTCGTTGTCGAAGGGACTGAGGATGATATTCTGTTCGCGATAGATCGCTCCGCCGGGAAGCATGATCGTGTTCTTGGAGTGCTTCAGGAGGTGCTCGGCAATCGGAAAGGAATTGGTGAAGACCTGCAACCGACGCGTCGTCAGCGGGTGCACCATCTGAAACGTGGTCGTGCCGCCGTTGATGATGATGCTGTCGCCATCTTCGCACAGGTTCGCGCCCGCTTGGGCGATGGCCTGCTTTTCCGCAATCCGTAGCGTCTCGTTCACCGCGAACGGCCGCCCGGCGAGGCCGAGGATCTGCGGAGGCGTGATGGCCTCGGCGCCGCCGCGCACGCGGCGCAGACGCCTCTGCACGTGAAGTGTCGAGATGTCGCGACGGATCGTGGCTTCGGAGGCGCTGGTCAGGTTGCAGAGATCCGCCACCGTGACCACGGGACGATCCTGCACGGCCGACAAGATGATCCGATGGCGTTCCTTTTCGTGCACGTGCGCCTCCCTTGGCTGCAGACCGTGCGCAATTTCGTGGCGGCTGTCAATCAAAATCGATCAACATCAATCATTTTTTGACGTAAAATGATTGAACGTGATTGATAGCGATTGACATTCTGGTGCGTTGGACTAACCCTTCACCGACTTCTCACACCCATTCGACCGACATGACAGGTCAGGACGCCATGTTGAACTCGCCCGAAAGCCAGATTCTTGAGAACAGGTGGGACGATGCGATTCCCGATGGCTGGAGCGAACCCGAGTTGCTGCTCTACCGCTCCAACATCCTTGGTCTGGACAGGCGCGTGACGAATTACGGAGGCGGGAACACGTCGGCCAAGATTCAGGAAAGGGACCCGCTCACCGGAGAAGACGTCGAGGTTCTTTGGGTCAAGGGTTCGGGGGGCGACATCGGGTCAATGAATCTTGACGGTTTCGCAACCCTGTACATGGACCGGCTGCACGCGCTCAAGGCACTGTACCGCGGGGTCGAGCACGAAGACGAAATGGTTGGCTATCTCCCCCATTGCACGTTCAACCTGAATCCACGTGCGGCCTCGATCGACACGCCCCTGCATGCATACGTTCCGCGCACGCACGTCGATCACGTGCACGCTGACGCGATCATCGCTGTAGCTGCCTCGAAGGATTCGCAGGCGCTGACGGCAGAGATATTCGGCGATAGTGTCGGTTGGCTTCCGTGGAAGCGTCCAGGGTACGAGCTGGGACTTTGGCTGGAGAGGTTCTGTCTCCACAACCCTGACGCAATAGGCGTCGTCCTTGAAAGCCACGGGCTTTTCACATGGGGAGACACGTCGAAGGGCTGCTACGAAACCACGATTGGCGTGATCAACGATGCCGTTGCATGGCTTGAAGAGCGTACCGCGGCGGTCCCTGCGTTTGGCGGCGTTCGCCACAAGGGCCTTCCATGCGGCGAACGCCGAAAGGTTGCCGCAAAACTCATGCCTGCGATCCGGGGCGCTGTCTCGGCCAACCAGCACATGGTCGGGCACTTTGCCGATTCCGAAGACGTGCTTGAATTCGTCAACTCGCGTGACATGGAGTCGCTTGCAGCTCTCGGCACTTCCTGTCCCGACCACTTCTTGCGCACGAAAGTCCGTCCGCTGGTGGTCGAATTCGACCCGTCGAAGGCAAATGTCGACGAGGCGCTTGAATTCCTTCCTGGCCGCATCGCCGCCTATCGCGAGGACTACGTAGCCTACTACGAGCGCTGCAAGCGCGCTGAAAGCCCGGCGCTTCGCGATCCCAACGCCGTTGTATATCTTGTCCCGGGCATTGGCATGATCACGTTTGCCAAGGACAAGGCGACCGCACGGATTTCGGGCGAATTCTACGTCAACGCAATCAACGTCAAGCGTGGCGCCTGCGCCGTCAGCAGCTACCGGGGCTTGCCGGAACAGGAGGCTTTCGACATTGAATACTGGCTTCTTGAGGAAGCGAAGCTGCAGCGCATGCCAAAGCCGAAATCGCTGGCAGGGCGCATTGCGCTCGTGACTGGCGGAGCCGGAGGAATCGGGTCTGCGACTGCCGAACGATACCTTGCCGAAGGGGCTTGCGTGATGCTGGCTGACATCGATTCGGAAGGATTGGCCTCAACGTGCGACGCTCTCGTTCAGCGCCATGGTGAGGACGTCGTTCGTGCAGTTCTGATGGACGTAACCGACGAGGACTCGGTTGCCAAGGCCTTCGACGAGACGGCGGCGGAATTCGGTGGCCTGGACATTCTCGTGTCAAGCGCAGGCATCGCGACGTCCGCTTCGGTGGAGGACACGTCCCTGGCATTGTGGAACAGGAACATGGAAATCCTCAGCACGGGCTATTTCCTTGCCGGCCGCGAGGCATTCAAGGTGCTGCGGGCGCAGGGCCTTGGCGGGTCCATCGTGTTCGTGGCGTCAAAGAACGGCCTTGCCGCATCGCCCAATGCATCGGCCTATTGCGCGGCCAAGGCCTCCGAGATCCATCTGGCACGCTGTCTCGCGCTGGAGGGCGCTGAAGCGGGCATTCGGGTCAACGTCGTCAATCCGGACGCCGTTCTCCAGGATTCAAGAATCTGGGAAGGCGAATGGCTGGAGCAGCGGGCGGCGACCTATGGAACCGACAGGGCCGGGCTGGAGGAGATGTACCGGAATCGGTCGATGTTGAAGCGTTCGGTCCTGCCGGCGGACATTGCGGAGGCGTGTTACTTCTTTGCTGCCGACAGATCCGCAAAGTCGACCGGAAACATACTCAACGTGGATGCAGGCAACGTCCAGGCATTCACGCGATAGGAACGCTGTCATGACCTATGAGACCGCCAGAGCGATCTTTGCGGAGTGGGGCGTCGACACGGAGCACGCCATTGATCGACTCCGGCCGATCCCGATATCCGTCCACTGCTGGCAGGGAGACGACGTAATCGGCTTCGAGGCGAAAGGCGGCACGTCGAGCGGCGGTATCCAGGCAACCGGAAACCATCCGGGTCGTGCCCGTAACCCAAGCGAACTGCGCGCTGACCTGGAGTTCGCCCTTTCGATGATCCCGGGACGGCACCGTCTCAATCTTCACGCCATGTACATGGATGCTGACGACGCGCCGGATCGTGACGAAATCGAGTACAAGCATTTCGCGAACTGGGTCGACTGGGCCCGGGTAAACAGGCTCGGGCTCGATTTCAACCCGACCTTTTTCGCCCATGCCAAGGCCGACGACAACCTGACGCTTTCCCATCCGGACAAGGGCGTTCGCGAGTTCTGGATCGAGCACGGGCGCCGGACACGGGAGATTGCGGCACGGATGGGCCGTGAAATCGGCTCTCCCGTGGTCAACAACGTCTGGGTTCCGGACGGCTATAAGGACGCGCCCGTCGACCGGAGTGCGGCGCGGATGCGGCTGGAAGCGTCGCTCGACGCGATGCTTTCCGACGTTCATGATCGGTCGCACATGCTTGATGCCGTCGAGAGCAAGCTGTTCGGCATCGGAGTCGAGGCGTGCACGGTCGGCAGTCACGAATTCTATCTTGGCTACGCCATCCGGAAGGGGTTGCTGCTTTGCTTGGACATGGGGCATTTCCATCCGACCGAGGACATCGCCGACAAGTTGAGCGCCGTGGCACTTTCGCTGGATGCAATCCTTCTGCATGTGTCTCGGCCTATGAGATGGGACAGCGACCATGTCATTCTACTGAATGACGACGTCATCGCGGTGGCCCAGGAACTGGTCAGTGCCCAGATGTTGGGTCGCACCCACATCGGGCTGGACTTCTTTGACGCCACCATAAGCCGTACCGCGGCATGGGTTCTCGGCACACGCAACATGCAAAAGGCTCTGCTCAGAGCGCTGCTTTTGCCGCTGGGTCGCGTGAAGGCCGCGGAGGCGGCGCTTGATTTCACGCAAAGACTGGCGGTCATGGAGGAAGCAAGAGACCTGCCGTTTGGTGAGGTTTGGCGCGAGTTCTGCAAGCGCGCCGACGTCCCGTCTGGTCAAGCATTGATTGGCGAACTTGCCGCCTATCAGGACTCGGTATCCGATCGCTGAGCGGATCCAGGCGCGCAGCGCCTCGCCCGCAAATTGCAAGCACCTGTTCCGCGACATGGGACGGCATCGCGGCCACTCCGGGCGTACTGCCTTGCTGGGAAGATTCCCATGGGGACGGCCGGACGCCGCCACTGC